>DAHWJX010000099.1:0-20070 GCA_027343965.1 Caryophanales bacterium
AAAAGGAATTAGACCGGATGCAATAAACCAAAGACCATTCAACATACCTTGTGACGGAACCCATGCCGTATTGACAAGTGGATATAAGACATCCCAAATTCGATATAAACCACCACAGACGACGGACAAAATCACCATCACGACGACATCTCGCAGTTTCCACTGCATAAATACTTCACCCCTTTTGTAGTCAATAAAAAAACCACTCTCGCCTATCCTTCGCGCGTAAAAAAGCACGTGAAAAGAGGAGCGACTGTGGATGCTATTATGGCACTTCCTCCCGCTGGTATTATCCAGATCAAGTCTCAAAGGGTTGGCAGTCATGATCTGCCTCTCAGCCAAAAAGCACCCCTAGCGCCTCTTTACGATATGTGGTTACTTAAACCATAGCACAAAATGATCATCCTTTGCGATATGCTATGATAAATTGCGAAAAACTTTTTAACAAAGGATCTACTTTCATGGACGCAACAAGACTTCCTTCAGGATTACTACGGTGGATGAAAGAGCGCGGTTGGATCGTACATTCAGCGCATGAAATCAGCGGCGGCTTTGCCGCAAGAATTTATCGCTTGCACGTGCAGGCAAAAGATCACGATGCTCATATCATCTATAAACAAGTGGCGAAAGATCGCTCAGGTGAATTGTCGCTTATCCCAGACGTGATGGATCTGCTTTCTGATCTGGCACCACATGTTTACGGAGTTGTAGCGCAAGATAATGAGACAGGCATCCTATTGGAATATCTCGGGGACACGTTAAAATCAACGATCGAACACCTCAATGCAAGAAAACGTTTAACGACTATAAAGCAAGCAACGATATTTTTAGCTTCGCTGCATAAAGAGCAAGAGCACAATACGGACCGCCTGATACATGGCGGAGTAACACCCTCTTACCCTGTATCGTCTGCTATCGAGTGGGCCAACAGAGCCATCACGGAACTTTCCTGGGCGAGGCAACATGGGTTTTCTCGGGAAATTACCGAGCGATCCGTGATAGACTGTAAAGCTATGCTTGATGCCTTTTACCCTCAATACCCGGCGTTTTTGCAGCCGCGGGTGACACTAACACATGGTGATCCTCACTTTGATAACATGATGATCACGAAAAATGGCTTTCGCCTGATCGACTGGGAAGCCGCATGCATCACGGCGCCGCAACGAGACGTAGCTGTATTTCTTCAAGATGTCCTTGATGAACGGCTTTTTCAAACAGTCCTTGACGTCTATTGCCAAAGCATGGCTCAAGAAGGGTGGGACGTCGAAAACAGAACATTCGCCAGGACATTTCAGGCATTTTTGTTCGATAATACGCTGATGATGTTAGGCTGGGAAATTCATAAATTTCGCGAACACCATCTTGGTGAATTCGAACTTCGCGTTATCCTTAAAGTGAAACTCGCGTGGTTATATGATAGTTTTACTCAGGTTTTCGCATCGTCAAGCTAAGACGGCCTTTTTTCTGATCGATCTCTAGCACCCACACGTTGACGACATCGCCTATAGCGACGACATCCATGGGATGCGCAACGTAGTGATTGGCCACTTGTGAGATATGCACAAGACCATCTTGTTTGAGTCCAACATCAACAAACGCTCCAAAATCGACAACATTGCGCACGGTTCCCACCATCATCATGCCAGGGTATACATCTTCGAGATGGAGTACATCTGTGCGCATGGTGGGAGAACTTAGATTATCACGGACATCACGACCCTTTTGTGCAAACGCTGTGATAATGTCCTCCATGGTTGGCACCCCAACACCAAGCTCCTCACTTAAAGCTGCAATATTATAAGAACGCAAACATTCTACAAGCGCTAGACGCTTTGCTTCATCACTGAGTGCATCCTGCGCTGCACCAACTTTCTTTAGCAATTGCTTTGCGATCGCGTAGGATTCCACGTGAATCGGTGTCGCATCAAGCGGATCCTCACCATCTGGGATTCGTAAAAAACCGACGCACTGCTCAAACGTCTTTGCACCCAACCGGGGGACCAAAGCCAGATCCTGGCGGCGGTGAAAACGACCGTGTTGTTCACGGTACAGGACGATGTTTTTCGATGTGGTTTTATTTAGCCCGGATACATAATGTAAGAGACGCCAAGATGCGGTGTTAACATCGACCCCAACTTCATTGACCGCCATTTCGACGACCGCTTGCAACTGATCATCCAGTGTTTTCGCGGCAATGTCATGCTGGTATTGTCCCACGCCAATAGCCTTAGGATCGATTTTTACAAGTTCAGCAAGAGGATCCTGAATACGTCTTGCGATTGATACGGCACTACGCAATGACAAATCAAGAAGAGGAAATTCCTCTCGTGCCACATCTGATGCCGAATAAACACTGGCTCCCGCCTCAGACACCATGATATAAGGCACTTGTTGCCCTGTTGATTCTTGATAGGCATGTAAGCAATCAACGATGAACAACTCCGTCTCTCGAGAGGCTGTACCATTGCCAATCGCAATGAGGGAAACGTGGTGCGCCTCTACCAAGCGCAATATAATCTGACGAGCTTCCGTAATTTTATGCTGTGGAGCCGTCGGATACACCACGTCAACCGCGAGTAATTTGCCCGTCTCATCGACGACGGCCAGTTTGCACCCGGTGCGAAATGCTGGATCTACACCCAGTACAACGTGCTGACGAATAGGTGGTTGCAACAATAATTGACGAAGGTTCTTCGCAAAAATTACCGTGGCATGTTCTTGCGCCTGCTGGGTTAATTCTTGACGCAATTGTCGTTCAATAGACGGTGCAATCAACCTTGTATACGCATCCGCTAGAGCTAGCCTTATCCGATCGAGAAGCCACGACGAAGATCGATTAAATTCGCGGTTCAGATATGCAGTAATCTCCCGTTCAGGAGCCACGATGGAGAGCTTTAGAACACCGTCTCGTTCACCGCGATTCATGGCCAAAACCCGATAATGTGGAATTTTTGAAAGTTTCTCCTCATACTGGTAGTACATATCATACACAGAAGAGATGGACTCATCAGGCCCTTTGGCACATAGACTTCCCTGACTCAGTGTGATGCTTCGCAGATAACGGCGCACAGATGGCTCGTCTGCTACCACTTGAGCAAGAATGTCCATAGCTCCTTGTATGGCATCTTCAACGTTTAGTACACGTTTTTGTTCATTCACAAACGATATAGCATAACGTGCAATCACTTGCTCATCGCCATGATGCTCTTGCCCATGTTCAACTAGCCATAAATAAAGCGGCAATAGGCCCTGCTCTTTAGCGACACTGGCACGTGTCTTACGAGCTTTACGATAGGGACGATATACGTCGTCCACCTCAGATAATGTCTGCGCTTTCTCAATGGCAGTTGTGATTTTCACTTGTAGCGTAGTATCGTCAAATACGCCTTGTTCTTCAATGAGTCGTACTACATCCGCCTTTCTTTCGTGCAGTTTCGTTTCTTGCTCAAATAAGCGGGAAATATCACGCAGTTGTACCTCATCAAGTTTGCCTGTCACCTCTTTGCGATAACGTGCTATAAAAGGAATCGTATTACCCTCTTGCAGTAATTGTAGTGCCTTTTGCACTGAGCCCAATGGCAACTTCATGCTATCCGCAATCTTACGTTCAAAATTCGGTGTATTGGGTGCGATCAAACAAATTACCCCTTTTTCTGTTTTCTGTACAGGAATAAACCCTAAAGGCATGGTATAACAAAGAGGTGATTGAAAGATACGGGGGTTTCCTTACTTGGGGCGAATAATTACGCGCAGCAATGTGATTCGCATCGGTTTTGTCGCAACTATGCTCGTTGTGTTAGGGCGCATCGAATGGGTACAAGCGCATGATCGATTTTTAAAAACACTCGAAGGCGAATGGAGTACCCAGTCCACCATTGAACCTATGCGTGGTGCCATTCTCGATGCAAGCGGCGACAAGTTGGCATTTTCTGTACCCGCCTATGATCTTGATGTCAACCTACCAGCTATACAAAAGATCGGCCCATTGAAAATGCAGTCTCTTGCTAATGACCTTGCAGCTATCACGGGAAGTTCGTCGTCTTTTTTGTGGCAACAATTATCGCGAACAGACACAAGTTGGTTGCGCATCTATCCAACGCTTGTACATCTCAACTTAACCGTGGAAACGAAAGTATTAAACCTATTCACGAAGTTCGGGTTAAGTCAAGCAGTAAACCCGCACCAAACATATGAACGGGTGTACCCTGACGGTTCTTTTGCGGCACATGTTATCGGATTCGTTGATCAAACTGGTAATGGGGCAAGCGGTGTAGAACTTCAATACAACCGTTATTTACAAGGCGTACCAGGCTCACAAACTTTTTTATCCGATCCTATGGGTAATCCTTTACCATTTACAAAACACGTGGTGAAACCCGTTAAAAATGGCAACAATGTGACTTTAACCATCGATCCTGCGATACAGCATTATGCGGAAGAAGCAATCAACACGATTGCAAAACGGTTTACGCCAGCTCATGCGGCGATCATCGTCGCCGATCCCATGACCGGTGCCATTCTTGCCATGGCGGTATTGCCACATTTTGATCCCAATCAATATTGGCAATACAGCGCAGCCACCTTAGACACCAATTGGGCGATTTCAGACCCATTTGAACCTGGCAGCACATTTAAGATCATGACGCTGACTGGCGCGCTGGCTACCCACGCTATTTCTTTGAATCAAACCTATATGTCAGGCGTTGATTATGTCAATGGCGTTCCGATTCGAGATTGGAATTTGTGGGGCTGGGGGCGCATCTCCTACCGCACTGCGATGATTTATTCGAGTAACACAGGGTTTATTCACATTGGACAAGCTGAAGGGGTTCCTACCTTTTATCAATATTTCGATCGATATGGATTCAACGCACCAACCGGCATTGATCTGCCGGGCGAGGGTACTTCTCTCATTCCACCGGAGAAAAACCTCAATGCGGTCGATTTTGCTACCATGACCTTTGGCCAAGGTGTGGCGGTAACACCTATCCAGCAAATTGCTGAAGTCGGGGCGGTAGCTAACGGCGGTTCGCTATTAAAGCCCTACGTGGTACAAAAGATAACGACACCGAGCGGTAAAGTGATCTACAATCGTCAACCGGAAACCGTCCGCCAAGTCGCTTCCAGTGCTATCATGCACCAAATAACCCAAATTATGGTTCAAGATGTCGCCGATAATCCCTATGAAACCAATGCGTATATACCGGGCTACGATATAGCGGGAAAAACCGGGACAGCACAGATTGCCAACCCCAAAGGCGGCGGCTACATGCCACATATGTACAACCTATCGTTTATCGGGTTTGTGCCGGCTAACCACCCGCGTTTAGAGATCTATGTAACGGTAAACGAACCGCACAATACGATCCAGTACGGCAACAGTGTATCATCACCTGCCGCGCGATTTGTCTTGCAAAAATCACTTGCGTACTTGGGGATACCGCCAAACCATGCCGCATTGGTGCAAAATCCGCTTCAAAATATCCAAAAGGCATCCTATGCGACAGTACCTGATGTGGTTGATATGCCTGTCGCAAAGGCCGTTAGCGTAGTAAAACAGTCTGGTTTTCCTGTCACAACCACGGCTAAATCGGGGCTGGTTCTCTTTCAGTCACCAAAAGCCAACAGCGTCGTGAGTAAGTCGACGTTAGTTTCTTTAACGACGGACATACAAGAAGCGACCGCCAAAGGAACGATAGTCCCTGACTTTTCACAAATGCCGATGAAAGAAGCAATCAATGAAGGTAGTCGGATGGGATTGCAAATCGCACCTACTGGCGACGGCTTTGCTGTTTCGCAAAGCGTGCGGGCAGGTAGCACAGTCCCTTTTGGCAGTGTCGTTCACATCACATTTAAACCTGCCAACTAACGATCAAGTTGACGATGCCGGAGAGTGGATTCGGCATCGTTTATTGTTTTTTTTCTTGTTGTTGCCACTCTTCAACATATTCTTTCAAGGTGTTATGCAAAGCTTTACCGATTGTCGCATAGGCATCATCATTCAAATTCGCAAGCGATACGCGAATAGACCAAGTAGGACCATAAAATCCGCCACCATTTAACAGAACAATGGATGACTTTTCGGCTAGTCGAAGTAAGATATCGATCGGTTCATAATGCTCACGCAAGAAACTCATAAACTCTGTCCCATAACGTTGAATGGCCCAATCTTCAAGATCAAATTCCGTATAATAATCCGCATCATGCGACAATTTTGGCCAAGGCAATTCAAGACCGTCATACAAGAGCTTCATGCGTCTTTGACAAATGTCTTGTGTCAATTTTTTGTACTTATTTTCCCGATCAAGCAATGCAAAAGCACAAAACAAGGTCAATTGTACTTGTTGTGGCGTTGATAATCCTGCGGTGTGATTAAGTGCTACCTGACGGCTATCCGCCACAATGCGATCAACAAAATGAAAGTTCTCAGGATCTCTTGTGATTGATGCGTAACGAGATTTCAAAATTGCCTTTTTGTCTTCTGATATGGAGCGCAATCGATCATCAAAGACATTTCTTTCGTGAATCGCGACAACACCCAGACGCCATCCAGTAACGCCGAAATATTTCGAAAATGAGTAGACGCCAACAGTATTGTACGTAAGATCTGCCATTATGGAACGGTAATGCTCAACAAACGTGCCATACACATCATCAGAAATGATCATCAAATTTGGATTGTGACTTGTCACCACATCAATCAGGTGCTGCACAGATGCTTTGTTCATCGCCACGGATGGCGGGTTGCTTGGATTCACCAGAAATAGCGCTTGAATAGCCGGATCTTTGAGTTTATCAAGTTCTTCATCCGGATATTGCCATGTATGATCACCAAGGTCATCAACACCGAGCGCTCTAATCTCGACAACATCAAAATCATAACGAGCCAAATGGGGAATTTCTACATAGGGAGGAAAAATAGGGACCATAACGGCTACTTTATCACCGCGATTAAGTAAATAATTCTCTCGCAGACAATCAAACAGATAACACATCGCAGCTGTGGCCCCTTCCACCGCAAACAGATGAAAGTGCCCAACGGATGAGTCTTTGTCACACATTTCTTGCACCACATAGTCATGAGCTATTTGTTCGGCATGCACGAGCATGCGGTCGGGAACCGGATAATTGTCCCCAATGATACCGTCGACCAACTCATGAACAAACGCATCAGGATCAAATTGCTTCTCTTTGACCCCGTACTCGACAACTCGACGCAGTAGATCGTTTCCTGGTTGGTCTTCATGTAAGTGTGCATAGGCAATAAATCGTTCATATATCCCGTGCTTCTCAGGTTTTCCAGCCAAATCCCCGTCATCCCATACCCGTCGGCTTTCCGTCACCGCAAAATGACCTAACGTGAAGAAAGCATCACGCGGTGTTGCAGCAATCCAATTTGGGTTACCCCGCCCAGCGTTCAACATGGCACGGACAGCTTTCTTGTCGGGACCTTGTGCAAGCCGAATTAACTCATTTTTAAATTCAAAGGGGCTGATACCCTCATAGTACTTTTCCTTGTCACGCTTTGTCTCACGCTGATAATCAATAGCCATGCTAGTATCTCCCCCTTCAAGGCATTGTACTTAAAGGGTTTGCCGCAAAGCGACCGACTATGCAATAAGCGACAAGGATCACTCGACAATGTCACGACACGTAGTATAATGAGCGCTATGAAACGCAAAAAACGTCGCCACTATCGTTTAAAGATCTTGACTTTTGTTTTCTTTTTCGCTGTTTTTGTCGTGCTTGTACAAACTGACTTCCTTTATGCACAGCGTTATCTGTTGGCAGAAGATTTATATACTTCACAACATCGTTATTTGGCGAAATATCTCGTGCCAGCACATGCCTTGTCGCAAATCGCCTATGACTTCAATCATCCTAACGTTGTGAATTTATTCCCTGATGGTTCGTCGTCTGATTATTACGCCAGTTCAGCGACTAGCGCACAAGTAAACCAAGCACTACAGGTCAAAACTTTACAAGTGGATGGCTTCACAGCACACGAAATCATCATTGCTCACCCATCCTGGCTACAGTTGTTACCGACGCTCGGTGGCCCTGATGGACGCGGACTCACGCTACAAGAAGCCATGATCAAATATCATGCTGTTGCAGGGATCAATGCCGGAGGTTTCGATGATCCGGGTGGTGATGGCAACGGCGGAACGCCGATTGGCCTTGTCATCAGCCGAGGGCATTTGTTAAACTCTGCCTCCTATCTGGCGGGGACGAACCAAGTTATGGGCATGACCCAAGGTGGCAAGTGGTTCATGGGGGATTACTCGACCTCTTTTATGCTTAGCCATCATGTGCAGTACGCCATTCAATTTGGACCGGAACTTATTTCAAATGGCCAGATCCTTGTCACAGGAACTGATGGTTGGGGCTATGCGCCCCGCACCGTCATTGGACAAATGAAAGATGGCAGCATTGTTTTTTGGGTGAATGATGGCCGTTGGGGAAGCGGTTTATGGGATGTTGGCGCCTCGCTTGGACAGATTGCGGACATTATGCAAAGTCAGGGCGTTGTCAATGCATTTAACTTAGATGGCGGCGGATCCACCACCATGATGATTCACCGTCCAGGTCAATCATTGCGTCTGGTTAACCACCCGGATACCAACAACCCACCTTATGGTATGAGGTTTCTACCCAATGCCTTCTTGATCGTACCACCGCCCATTTCGTAGATTAGCTTGCTTGAATCCATAAATGAAATATCGTCCCTTTGCCAATTTTACTTTCGCAACTGATCGTTGCTTTGTGATAATCAAGAATGGATTTGATGATCGATAGCCCTAATCCCGCCCCGCCATGCTTATGGCTTCGGGCGGGGTCCGCACGATAAAACCGTTCAAAAATGAATGGGAGATATTCTTCTTTAATCCCTTCACCATTATCTTGCACCTCGATATGAATACGGCTTCCCTCATGAACACCTGTGATGCGAATCGCACCAGTAACCGCATCGGTATGTTGAACAGCATTTTGAACCAAGTTGAGTATGACCTGCTTCATCTTGTCATGATCAAAATCAGCCTGCAGATGATTGTCTACGTAAATAACCAAATGGCGCATCGCCGCAAGCATTCTTAACTGAGGTTCCATTTCACGTATAAGGTCATCAACCAAACCTGTTTGTATATGAAATGCAGGCGCCTGATCCATCCGAGCTAAAAAAATCAGATCATTGACTAGCTTGGCCATGCGTCCTGATTCTCCGTACATACTGCGTAACGATCGTTCCAATTGATCAGGATTGTTCTTCGCCCCACGCAACAAGACTTCAAGATAGCCGTGAATCGAAGTAAGTGGCGTGCGTAATTCATGGGACGCATCAGCGACAAACTGACGCATTTTTTCATTTGTGTTGCGTTCTGCTTGAAACGCACTATGCAACCGATCAAGCATCGCATTAAAAGACTCAGCCAGCAAATCAATTTCTGTCTGGGCGCCTTTAGTGGTAAACCGTTCATCAAGATTTCCAGCATTAATTCGCCGCGTTGTTTCTACGAGATTCGATAAGGGCACTAAAGTTTTACGAATAATTGGAAGAAAAGCAGCTATACCCAAGAGTAAAGCAAAAACGACAAGACTTAGAAAGATGAACGTTTGGCGAAACAGTTCCTCTTGCATAGCATCCGTTTGCGTCATGACTTGTATAATGCCTTGCGCCCGTTGCTGATCACCGACAACTTGTGAAACAATTAATAGATTATGTCCATGCGTACCCGACACTACTTGATAATAAAATCCATTATTACTATTATTTAATAGCTGACGATAGAAGGAGATCGAAAGAGGAACCACAGGAGCGCTGGATGAATTCTTATAAATCACATGTTGGTGAAGCATCGCATCAATATACGTAATGCTCGTTCCTGACGTTTTCAGCGATGACAGTAAATGTTGTGTTGAATGATCAGAAAGATCACCTTGTTCCATGGAGTAAATTGGTGGTCGAGGTTGCACCAATCGCCACGGGTCTGGAATCGATCGAATTTCACTTTGAATGGCCATGGCTGTTCGATTATATAAAAATTGCCCCATAAAAATATACTGTAAAAAACCGATGATAAGTAATAGACAGGTGACGATGGCTAAGGACCGTAGGAGCAATTGATACCGTAACGAGTTGGGCCCTATCTTCATACGATATCAATCCGATAACCCGAACCACGCAAAGTACGGATAAGCTGATGATCTTTATCATGCAACTTATCGCGCAATGCACGAATATAAACTTCGACGATGTTGTCTTGTCCGCCAAAATCATAACCCCAAACACTGTCTAGGATCTTGCCTTTACTGAGAACGACGCCATGATTGATGACGAGATACTTTAGGAGTTCATACTCTGTAGCAGATAACGCCAATACATTTTCTTGGTACGTGATCTCATGACGATTTTCATCAATCGTAAATGGCCCGTGCTGAACCCTCTGTAAGAGTTGTGGGAACTGATTGCGCAGGCGAGCATGAATACGAGCCAACAGTTCCTCAAAACTAAATGGTTTGACCATATAATCATCAGCCCCAAGTGTTAGCCCATGAATACGATCTTGCACTTCATCTTTCGCTGTTAACATGATAATCGCCATATTCGCTATTTTTTTTAACATCGTACATACTTCAAACCCATCAAGTCCTGGCATCATCACATCTAAAATGACGATCTGCGGGTGGAACTCCTTAGCCACCCGCACTGCCTGAACGCCATCCTCAGCTGTCATTACGTGGTATCCTTCATTCTCCAGACCTATCTCAAGAAAATCCACGATTGTCGATTCATCATCGACGACAAGAATTCTAACTTCTTGTGCTTGGTGCATACCGTTCACCTGACCAAAGTTGATGACGTCTATCATACACTTGTGTTTTCAGAAAATGAAGCCCATTAGCCACGAGCAGCCCGATAAACAAATAAACAAGTTCCCCTGGTAAGATAAGGTACGTAAGTAAACTAACCGTGCCGGTGATGATCCCAAAAGCAATCTGTGCCTTAGGTTTTGAAGGTGAGGTCGGTGGATCCGTCAGCATGAAAGCAGCTAAAAATAAAGCTGAATTCGCCATTGGGTTTTCTAAGGCAAATAGAGCATCCATGCTGGTTTGCTTAAAGAGTAAAAAGAATGCAACAATAACCAAATACGAAGCCAAAAAGGCGAGTACTTGCGGTATTTTTTTCACGCGTTTGGCGATGATCACAAGGGCAATGGCAAGGATGATCAGCGTAGCATTTGGCAACAATGTCATAGCCGCCCACCAACTTTGCATACTGGAAAAAAGGTACGTTGAAATCAGTAAACCGACGGCAGCGGGGTTAAAGATCGGTTTACGTTTCACACGCAAAATGTGTTTTGACGCAACTGCGATGGCGGTGGTCGCCATGACCACATACCAAGGCGTCACCGAACTTAACACCATAGCTACAATCCATGCCGTGATGACGCCGCCGTTGGAAAAACCTCTCTTTTTATCATAAAATCGTCCATCCAAATCATCGATCACAAGGGCAGTTACACTTGCAACAACGATATTGACTACATTATCAAGTAAAATGCTTGGCGTCAAAAGGCTTGCCAGCAGGGCTATCAATCCAAGAATAACCAAAACCAAACCTTTCGGTGTTTTCATCAAAAATACCTCCCTAATCCTGACGTACGATGACATTCCAACTCGTTATCGACAAGTAGGCCTTCTAGGTCAGCCGTTTGCAGCAGTTTTTTAGCGTCTTCAATACCAAGCACAAAGGCTGCTGTAGAAAATGCATCAGCCATCATGGCAAACGGTGCTATCACCGTACTGCTAATCACGTGATCTGGCGATTTTCCTGTTATCGGATGAATCAAATGATGGTTTTCAGGTTCGATGCGATTCCGTCGTTCATAGCCACCTGATGTGCAGATAGCCACTTGGGCAGCCTGTAACGTACAAAGTATCTTGTCCGTCTGTACTGGATGCCTTACGGCAACATGCCATGGCGTGCCATCGAGGTGATGACTTCCGACGAACACATCACCGCCTGCGTCGATCCAGAAACTTTCAAATCCGTTAAGCTCTTTGACGGCCAAATCCACAGCAAATCCTTTGGCTACAGCACCCAAATCGAGCGTCAGTGGACGCTTCAGCAAAATTGTGCGTTGCGTATCATCCAAAACGACATCCTTATATGTCACGTCACCTGGATTCGCTGTCTCATCATGCACCTTAGTCCCCGTCAAGTAATGTTCGCTAAATCCATTGGCATACATAACCCGCCCCACGGTAGGATCGAAAACACCATCTGTAATTTCGCTCATCATAAGGGCAAAGCGCAAAGGTTCATACAAATACTCGCTGCATAGCGTAGGCACACCGACACGATTACAGACTCGTCGCAACTCGCTTTTTTCATCAAAGCGACTGCACGCAAGTTCAACTTGCTGCATTTTTGCAAACGCACGATCAAGTGTCTGTTCGATAACGGCAGCACTTACTTCTTTTGATTCCACCTTAATCGTTACGATCGTACCCAAAAGCAGCATCGTACGCTCAATCGTGGTATCTTGTTGGGACTTAAGCATGATGCGCCTTCTTGACACTCGCCACATACTTAACCTGAGCTTGTTGTGCTTTTTGCAAGGCAGAAACGACACCATAGTAAAAGTCAGCTGTGCTTAGCGTCGCGCCACTGACAACATCGATTTTGTTGATGTCCTGACGGGCCAGGAGTTCTTGCGGCAAGATCGGATCGATGTACGAAACAGGATAATGCGTATCTGCACCTGTGATTTTGACACCTATGATGCGGTCTTTCTTCAACGTCACGGCGACTTGTACAGCTCCAATTTGCGTTTGCCCCACGCCACTATAGGTCCCATTTTTGTACTTTTGTTTCAGCAACGCCTGAGTCGCCAAATTTGCCACAGTCGTTTTTTTCTTTGGATGAACGACAACTTTCTTCTTTTGTTTCACCACTTTGTGATGCGTCTTGTGATGCGTCGCAACACGATTTAACGTAGTGACCGCAGCATGAGCTGACGGCAAAGGTTTCGCTGCCTGCTGCATAGAGTAACCAGCTATCGAAAGAACGGCTGCCGAACAGAGTGCAACCAATTTTTGATTCAGTGAAGAGGACACCAGAAATCACTCCATTTCTGCTTCTACTCATTATCTGTGACTCTATTTACGCATGCAAACCTTAATTGGGCTTGAGAACGTACTGAAAATTTGCTGAAAGTATGGACAAACCGAACATACATTCGTAAAATAAGAACAAGAAGGTGACATGGATATGCACACTAAGCAAAACCTTTTTTCCCTTATTAGAACTATACAAACCGACCCTGTACTACGAGAAAATATCGCTTATACAAAAACCATAGCTCCTTGCGATGCCAAAACGTGTCCGTTTCCTGACGCCCTAGATTCGCGCATCGTATCAGCTCTTCAAAAACGCGGCATCTCGTCGCTTTATTCACATCAGGCTGAAGCCTATCACTATGTCCATGACGGAAAAAACATCGTTGCTGTCACACCAACGGCTTCAGGAAAGAGCCTGTGCTATCACTTGCCTGTCTTGCAAACGCTAACGATCGATCCAGAGTCTCGCGCTTTGTATCTATTCCCGACTAAAGCATTGGCACAAGATCAAAAGAGTGAATTGATCGAGATCTTGTCCCAAACGGGATTGCCTATCAAGTCAGACACGTATGATGGTGATACGCCTGTTTCTGTTCGGCAACTGATTCGAGTGGCTGGAAATATTGTGATCACGAACCCCGACATGTTGCATTCGGCAATCTTGCCACATCATACGAAATGGGTATCGTTTTTCGAACATCTACGTTTTATTGTCATTGATGAATTACACACGTATCGTGGTGTTTTTGGTAGTCACGTGGCTAATGTTTTACGCCGCTTACAGCGAATTTGTGCTTTTTATGGCAGCCATCCTCAGTTTATCTGTACATCAGCTACGATTCGAAACCCATTAGAACTCGCTGAGACGTTGACGGAACAACCGATGCAGTTAATCGATCAAAATGGAGCACCACGGGGCACAAAGCATTTTTTATTCTATAATCCTCCTGTCGTCAATCAACAACTCAACATTCGCAAAAGCGCTACCTTGGAAGCTCGCGATATTGCTGCACGATTCTTGCAAAACGGCATTCAGACGATCCTTTTTGCGCGCAGCCGCATCCGTGTAGAAATTCTTCTGACCTATCTACAAGAGTTGATCAAAGACCGCTTAGGGCCAAAAACCATTCGCGGTTACCGTGGTGGCTATTTGCCCAGCGAACGTCGAGAGATTGAACGTGGATTACGTCTTGGTGACATTGTCGGCGTGGTCAGTACAAATGCCCTGGAACTCGGGGTGGACATAGGGCAATTGCAAGCCTGCGTGATCACAGGCTACCCAGGATCTATAGCGAGTACCTGGCAGCAAGCAGGGCGAGCAGGACGCAGACAAGAAGAATCCATCGTCGTGATGGTAGGAAGTTCGACGCCAATGGATCAGTATGTGATGACACATCCCGAGTATTTTTTTGAACGGAATCCCGAACAAGCGCGCATCAATCCCGATAATCTTATTATTTTAGTGGATCACATCAAGTGTGCTGCCTATGAACTGCCTTTTAAAGAAAACGAGACTTTTGGTCGCGCCCAAGTTCAGGAGATCCTCGAATTCCTGACCGATGAGCAAATTTTACATTTTACAAGAGGCAAATGGTTTTGGATGAATCAGTCTTTTCCAGCCAACAGCATTAGTTTGCGATCGGCATCACAAGAAAATGTCGTCATTGTCGATGTGTCTTCACAAGGGTCGGAGCGTGTCCTAGGTGAGATGGATCGTTTTAGTTCGATGACGTTATTGCATGAAGAAGCAATCTACCTGCACCAAGGTGTACAATTTCAGGTAGAGAAGCTCGATTATGCAGAAAAGAAGGCGTACGTACGCGAGGTTCAGGTAGATTACTACACGGATGCTAATCTCGCCGTGCAATTGCGAGTCCTCGTTGAAGATCAGCACAAAAGCTGGGGTAATGTTAGCGTTGGATTTGGTGAAGTCGCTGTTCACGCCATGGCGACGATTTTCAAGAAGATCACCTTTGAGAAGCAAGAAAATATCGGTTCAGGACCGATCTCACTTCCTGAAGAAGAGATGCATACAACAGCATCATGGATTACTTTTGAAGAAAATATCCTAGCATCATTGGACAAAGAGGACGTCGAGTGCGGTCTCGTCTATGTTGCCCATGTCTTTCAACATGTGGCCCCGCTTTTTGTGATGTGCGATCCAAGCGATCTGCACGTCATCGCTCAACGAAAAGCTGTGCAAACTGAAAATCCAACAATCTTTTTCTATGATCGCTACCCCGGAGGCGTTGGACTCAGCGATCAGGTCTACAAAGATATCCAAATTATGATCGAAGAAGCAACGAGTCTCGTTAGATCATGCCCATGTGACCATGGGTGCCCGTCATGTATCGGTGCATCAGGCACAAATGCAAAAGGTCTTGCCGTTTCACTTCTGACAGCCGCACAGGGAGCTACGATACATGTCCATTAAAGACAAACTCTCTTTCTATAAATCCCATATCCATACCAAAACCGATAACTTTCATGATACGACGTTAACAACACCTCAAACGCTCCCTACTACCGCATCGTCATCCGATGCGTGGCATGCCGCTTGGGATGAGCTTCATGCTTCGCCATTTCAGCTTGACAATGAGTCCATCATGGTGCGACAAATAAGGTATCCCTTATCGTATCGTCACGGTCGATACACTTTGGGGGAAATTCTCGCTGTCTTAGCGAAGTGGAATGAATCAAATCTTAATCATCCCCTGTTAGGCCACGGTCGAAAAGAAAATGATCTCCTATTCTTTGATACGGAAACGACTGGTCTACAAGGAGGAACTGGAAACACGATTTTTCTATTAGGTACCAGTTTTATCGAAGATGATGCGGTGATCGTGCATCAGCACCTGTTGACAGATCCTTTTAGCGAAGCGGCACTCTACCACTCCTTTTTGGGTGATATGCGCGATCGCACCCACCTGGTCACTTATAATGGCAAGTCGTTTGACTGGCCCCAGGTGAAAACGCGACATACCATGCTGCGCGACACCGTACCTTTACTGCCCACCTTAGAGCATGTTGATTTGCTGCACGCAGCGCGAAGACTGTGGCGTGATGATCTCGAGTCATGTCGCTTATCGCTTATCGAACCGGAAAAGCTTTCCGTCATTCGTAAAAATGATGTTCCAGGTTCCATGGCGCCGCTTTTATACTTTGATTTTTTGCATACGAAAGACCCGAAAACCATAACAGGCGTTCTCTTGCATAACCAAATCGACGTGCTCTCTTTGATCACACTTTATACACATATTTCCAACCTCATTCTTGATACAAAAACTTATGCATCCATGGAGGAACGACTTCGCTTAGCTCACTGGTTCGATGCACTTGGACAGACCGAGTACGCGATTAGCCTCTATGAACAACTTATTCAAACAAGTGGTGCTTTGCGCACCTCTGCTCAAGTAGCCGCAGGGTTTTGTTATAAGAAACTCAAACTTTGGCACGAAGCTATTACTGTGTGGGAGTGTGCTTTGCACGATGAAGAACTGATGCATGCTGATGTGTATACCGAATTATCCAAAGTATACGAACATCAGCATAAGGATTACGAAAAAGCATTGTACTATGCTTTTTTAGCTTTCGATACGTTCAGGCGGCGATCTCGTCTACTACGTAAAGAGACCAAAAAAGGCAACCAAGCCTATCAAAAACGTATCGATCGGCTAACGCAAAAGGTGATCGATATACGCTAGGTCAAACTTAACCGCAAAGCTTTCGTATAGGGATCATCGTACGTATGACCCACCACGTGAAAGACATCTTCTAGCATCAACGGTTGCAGGACCTCGCGAGGTAGACCTCCATCTACGAGTTTCCCTTTTGATAACACAAACAACGAGGTGGCAAAGCGAGCGGCTAACTCCAGATCATGAATCGATAAGATCACAAGATGACCATTTTTTGCAAGCGTTGATAAGATGGTGAGAATCTCCATTTGATAGGCAACATCAAGATTAGCAATCGGTTCATCCAAAATTATAATTTCACTTCCTTGAGCAAGACATCGTGCAATGGCCACGCGTTGCCGTTCACCGCCTGATAATTGTGCCATGGGTTTATGAAGGAACTCATGCAACCTGAGCGATTCCACTGCCTGATGTGCCCTATTGCGAACGGTTTTATCAAGCATGCCGAACGTATTGCGGTAGGGATACAAGCCCATCTCGATAAACTCATAGACTGTAAACGAAATATCGTCAGCCAACTGTTGTGGCATAAATGTAAGTTTACGAGCTCGAGCGCGCTTATCCATCGCATAAATGGACTGACCATCCACCAGGACGGCGCCCTGAGAACAGCGCCAAATTCCTGATGCTATACGCAACAGGGTTGATTTTCCAGCTCCGTTTGGACCAATGACCCCGACAACCTGACCTTGTGTAAAGTGGGCAGACATCGTCTCAAGAATCGGATCGTAGCAGATTGTATCAAGATGTAATTCCATAGGCTTTAGCTTCCTTTATCCATGTCGAGACAATCGTTGTTGTTTTCGTAATAAAAATAAAAAGAAAGGAACGCCTAATGCCGAAGTGACGATACCGATATTGATTTCCACGGGCATCATTACCGTTCGCGCAACAATATCCGATGCGATAAGCAAGATCGCTCCACCGATCGCTGACGCAGGCAACAGCAAGCGATGACTCGGCCCAATCACCAGCCGAACAGTATGGGGAACAATCAAACCGACAAACCCAATAGCTCCGCTTACGCTAATACAACTACCCACCACAAATGCACAGATAGTTAATAGAAGTCGTTTCTTACGTTCCACGTAAACACCAACGCCATGTGCCTGCTCGTCACCTAAAGATAATAGATCTAACGTCGGCGCTTCTATCCAGAAGATCAAGAAACCTATGACAGAAAATAAACCAACGATCAACGCATTGATCCATGTGCTTCCGTCAAGCCCACCCATTAACCAAAAAAGTGCTTGCTGCAAACTTTGCAATGGAGAAAGCGAGAGCAGGAGATCAACTCCCGCTCCAGACAAAGCACTGATCGCTACCCCAGCTAAGAGCAAAGCATAAATTGACGTAAAACCTTTTACGGTGGCAAGAGCATAAATAACAAATACGGTAATGAGCCCAGCCACAAAGGCAAACATAGGGACTGCCCAAATACCGATAGCTGCAGCGCCTAATTGCATCGAGAAAACTGCGCCAAGCGCTGCCCCACTTGAGACGCCGATCACACCGGGATCAGCCATTGGATTCCGGAAAACGGCTTGCAACACAGCACCTGTACTGGCAAGTCCCGCGCCGACAAACAAAGCCACCACAACTCGCGGTAAACGGATGGCCCCCATAACAACCGCATCCGCGCTATGGATGCCAAGAAAATAGGCGCGTGTATCCGGTATAATGCGATCAAGCGGCAACCACATAGGTCCGACCGATATTTCCACTGCAGCCACAATGACTAAGATGGCGGCCAGAAATACAAGAACCGTGATCGGTGATACACGTTTCATTGTAGTTGGTTGTTGCTAGGCAACTTGGAAAAAGGATACAACACATGAGCAACATCTCGCACACCGCGAACGATGTACTGCGATACCGCCATCAGTTGCGCACCGTTAATCGTGTAGACACGAAAACTTTTCACAGCTGCAACTGAGGCGAGTGCTGGATCACTCATGATCTTTTTAACGAATCCTGGATCATTATTGGCGTCGATAATCACCTGCGGGTTCATCTTGACAATTTCCTCATCCGTCAACAATTTCCATCCATTGATGGCTTTTGCCGCATTGATCCCGCCAGCAGCCGTAATTACGCTATCTACCGTGGTGTTTCTTCCAGCAGTATAGCCACTTGTACTATAATCAAGTACGGTAAGTTTTTTTAACTTAGCTGTCGCTTGATGAATCACCTGAAGTTGCTTCTTCATGGCTGTCACCATATGCGTTGCTTTAGCAGGTATCCCTACGAGACGTCCAACAACATCGATATTATTCTCAATGTCATGTATTGAATTGAAATTCGTGAACTCAAAGACCGGTACGCCTGTCTGCTCAATTTGTTGCACGATAGCTGGAGTGTTATATGATGCCATCAGCACGATATTCGGTTTCACAGCAAGCACTTGCTCTGCATTGACTTGACCAATTGCAGGAATACCTTTCACATAGGAAGAAATGTTCGAGTACGCAGGTTGTGAAGCGTACGTCGTCACCATCACGATACGTTTTTTCGGAACCAAGCCGGCAAGAATTTCATCAGTTCCTTCGGTAGTCGATGCAATACGATAAGGCAACTTCGCAATCGTCACTTTATGGCCAGCTTCATCCAAAAGTCGTAATGGATAAGCTGATTTCACAACATGACGAGATGATGTTTTCACCTTTGTATTTACGCCGTGACTACCTTGACCAATATGTGATGCTGCACCTGCAGTTACTGCCAGTAAGGCAACCATGACTGCAGTCATCGTTAGTTGCAATTTCACGATTATTTCCCCTTTCTTGCGTGTCCACCACGTACTTCAAGAGCCTACACGAAAGAACAACAGCAAACTACACAGGTGTGTCAACAGCAGAAAAACCGATACTCTACCCTCTGGCAGAATACCGGCTAATCGAACTTGTACGTGACATATCGTCGGTTACTATCGATGTGAGCACGGTTGAACCTTTCCGCGAAGGTTGCACGTCGTCCCTTTCAGGCAGGTCTCCTGGCTTACAGCGCGACTTATTCAACACCTTCCTGCACAATTTATACAGTGGTATTGGTCGACACGAGGCTGTTTACAGTGGCGGGACCGCACCGGACTCACACCGGTTTCCCTATTCTCTCTGCTATGGCAGAGCACCCGAAAGTCTTAAACCTTATAATCAGGTCGTCTTCTATGCTACTAGACGTCAACAACCCTTGTCAAGAACGCCCCACATAATAACCCAGCGCAACCAGAAGCAAAAAGATGACCATC
>DAHWJX010000089.1:0-1524 GCA_027343965.1 Caryophanales bacterium
TCGCGTCACATGGCGTGATCATTCAAGCTCGCACAACTCTGTGCTTACGCGCGCAGCGAAGTATATCCTGACTTCACTTGTCGGTATCGGTGTGAACGTCGGCGTGCTGTATGTGCTAAACCACCAAGGACACATGGATTATCTGCTCGCTAATCTCTTAGGAATCATCGTTGCAACCTTGTGGAATTATGCGATCAACAATATCTGGACATGGCGCGTCAAATCGAGCTCAGTGATCACGGATCAAGCGCTCGTGCGGCATGTGGATCGCATGTCGTGATAAAGATCTTGTACGCAGGAATGTAATGATGGTTATTGAACTAAACCAGCTAATAGTTTGTCAAGCCTCAGCTTCGTTTTTTTCTGCAACGGCGATGATGCACGATTTGATTGTAGTTACTAAAAACGTATCCGATTTCGAACATAGTCAGGTTAGGGTAGAAAATCCTTGGGTTTAGTGAAAGAAGACAGATTGGCCGGATGGTTGTCGGTAACGCGATCTTCAAACACACGTAATCTACATGTCATGGGACTGTCCTATAATGATCTCGTAGCGTTATTGACCCCCTATGATGATATTTCTTGCGCGACGTGGGCATACCTCACGTTGCATTTTTTTGTTTGCAAACATGCAGTAGTGCCATCACACATAAAAGCCAAACCCTTAGAGGATTCGGCTTTTATGTCTGGATTGATGGCAGGGCGGTGTATCCTGCATCTCTGGTAACTTGCTTTCGCAAGCGTATGGGGAACCTTACCCACCTCAACAATCCACGTCGTCGGAGTGGATTTGGGGGTGAACTTTCTTAAAGCCGTGTATGATTCGCTCGGTCATACTTATTTTTTTAAGGGTCGTGTTGAAAAAGATCGTCGTTCGCATTACAAACAAATGCATAGAGCGTTACAGTAGAGGCAAACGCCTTCTGCCAGACGGAGGCTCAAAACAATCGGGCAAAGAGAAACCCGTTGGATGACTGATGTCAATCATCAGGTCAGTAAGGCATTCGTTAACCGATTCGGAAAGAATTCGCTTTTCGTCGTAGAGGATTTAACAGGCATTCGCGGTGCCACAAAAAATGTCCGTAAGCGAGATCGCTATGAAAGGGGCTTTCTTTTGGTTGTTGGTTATGGGTACAAAAAATAGCACTTGCAAAAAAGGCTGCGTTTAGACTTCTTTTGCGATTTCTTGAATCACCTCAATAGGCAATCCGGTCAACTCTACAATGTCCTTTATGTCCATTCCTTTTTTCAGCATCTTGCGTGCTACATCTTTATGACCTTGTTGAAGTCCCTGTTGGAGTCCTTGTTGAAGTCCCTGTTGGAGTCCTTGTTGGAGTCCTTGTTGGAGTCCTTCTCGACGTCCTTCTTCTAGACCAGCCTCATGGCCTTCACGTTTCATCTGATTCATGTCGCGAATCGCCATATCGCGATTCACATAAGCAGCCCAATTTTCAGGGTCTTTACTAATCTCTTCCCAAAGATTAAACGCTTTTTCCATCGTCGTATCCGACACGGTTATCGCCT
>DAHWJX010000116.1:0-4217 GCA_027343965.1 Caryophanales bacterium
CTAACACGCTAGGCGCTACAAAGCCGTTGTCGAACATGGTGATCATGCCATCCGTATGGTACAGCATCCAGTGATATTTGAGATCGGCAACCTCGAAGTTGTCTAGCTCCAGCCACTGCGCTATGACAATCTGCAGCTCCATGCTCATCGCGTTGGTGAGGCTTGTACCGCCAAGATCAAGGTCAAACACGTGAATTACATTACTTTCGTTGTCGTATTGGAGCGCTGCATGGACAACATCGGCAGGTGTGGGAAAACTATGAACAATCATGAAACGACCTCCCCAAAACTCACAGCGTACCTATTTCCTTGAGAACTAAACTGCACGTTTCCTTGCATTTTTGGTGATTCTTTCTCGTTTAACACTGTCTCAACAAGCTCCACCAAAAACTGAAACTTGGTATAACAATACACTCCACCATACCTTCCTCGCTCACTTTCAACGCTTATCGCGTGGGCTTCGACTATGCGCCATTGCGCTCCGTCATGCTCAATTGCATCGCCAACGTTCGGTTTGAGACAGCTCGTATTGGACGAATACGATGCCGTGAAGTACCGTTGATTTTCTTTGGGACATTGTGCATGTTGCGCCTTTTTGGTTTGTGGATCGTAGTTAATGAGCGCCCCCTGAACAATAACTTTGCCACACGTTACACAGTGGCCCGCGAATTTGGCTATCATGGGCACCATTGCCATCACCTCTACAAACAGTGTAACAAGTGATCGTGGACGAATTGGCGATTTTTCAGGGGATTTCAGACACAAAAAAATCTCCGCATCCTAGTGAACGGGAGACTTTTTGTGCGTATATCTCATAGGGGGATATGATACTTACATTGTATTGCTAACGGTGAATTTTTCCAAGCTCCATCGCAAATCCTTGTCCATATCACGTATAGTCGTCAACGCCCACTGTACATAGTCTGGTGGTAATTCTTCAAGTAGCTTTCCACCATGCTTGCCAAATGGCATTTTGCGCACCACATAAGGTGTTTCAGCATATTGAATCATCTCATCCACGCTGTCAGTATGCCCTTGGTGCAGGTAATCGCGTATCATGTAGACCAGCAAATAGGCCGTGACCAAGGCATCGCCATCGGCACTATGAGCTAAACCTTCTAAACGCAACCGCCGCAATCTCAACGACACGATCCTCATTCGGATTGACGCCCGTGGTCTCCGTGTCAATCACGAGAAATTTAGTTTGTTCCAAGACATTCAAAGGAATCACATCGCTTCGTTTCTATGTATCGATATCGGGGATATTTGGAGCACATCCCCAAAATGGTTCGTTATCTTTTTGCGGTGTCGAACGACCAAGTTACCGCCGCAGTTCGGGCAAACTTTACCGTTGTTGTTTGACTCGACAGGTTTTGTTGGAACAGTACCCGTGGCCGCTACTTCTTTCTGTCCCACAACTCTACGTGATCTCCCCTATAATATGGTTTCGACGCAACGACTTCCTGTACAGCTGAATTGCCGACTCTACCTTTCCAACGTTTTGCTTGGACGACCGTGCGAACGCCGTTTTTGCTAATCACCAAATCAGCGCCTTGATCCTTGCTGGCAGGTGTTAACTCGACGTGGTAGCCTTTGCGCTGGAAGACGACAGCTAAGTATTCCTCAAACACACGGCCTTGCATGCGATCAATATCGTGAATGCCAGAACGGGCAAGCTTATTGCTTCTGACCGTGTTACGTATAGTCGTAATACCGAGCGCTATTGCTAATAAGGCGTAGGTTTCGACCAAGGGTTTGACCATAACAGATGGAAATAACAATATAAACACCTCCTGTTTAGGGTAATTTCTTCTCGTTTTCAGGCCCCTTAGCAAATGCCCAAAGCAAAACAAGAAGAAGCGTTTCTACGCTCGCCGTATATCCCATGAATTCCCCAAACATATTAGCATTAGATATATCTAATGCCCTTTGATAGTTCGGTGGCGGCTGATCTATGGGAATACAAGGCGAATTCGCCGAAAAAGAAGGTTCGCATATGACCATTTGTGATGTTACAACAGGCGGATTCCACCATAGCAGCACATGAGTGGTTAGCCACGTAGTAATCCAATATATCAGAACGCATGCAACAAGCACAGCAGACACCCGAAATAGTAGTTTAGACAGCTTTATTCCAACGCGTTTC
The DNA here is from genome assembly GCA_027343965.1 of Caryophanales bacterium. Lineage (GTDB taxonomy): Bacteria > Bacillota > Bacilli > Alicyclobacillales > SLC66 > JAKACU01. Next base: position 2,147 of record DAHWJX010000116.1, read on the forward strand.
AAACCCTTGGTCTTTTGAATGAAAAGTTTCTTTATGATTTTATCCCCTTTTCGCCCCGTACACAGTGAGACGCTAATGATTACCCGCTGTGTCGGGTGAAAAAGGTAAAATACTACCTGAGTCATCGGTCAGTTAGTGATTTTCTGCCACAAGAAGGATCGCATTGCACAAAGCATGCAATTGCTCTATGGTAGGCTCTTTGTCGAGTGGCGGATCAACAAACATATGGATATCATGCTGTTTAATTCTCTCTTTGGTACAGAGATAACATAATAACCAAAAAACCACCCAACGCTAACACCATCATAAGCAAAAATACTTGCGTGTTGGAAAGCCAGCGCCAAGAAACGTTCATTGGATAGCTAAATTGCCCATCTGTGCCAAAATAGGAAACAGAATCATGTACAACTGTCACTACGTTCCACAATTTTAAGAACAAAAACAAATCGTATGATATTTACTCAACATCCACTGCCTGACTTTATACGTCACCAATCCAATCACACTGAAAACAGCACCGATAATCCATGTTTGCATCCCTGAATATCCGAAAGGATTGGTATGTCTGCCTGACGACATTAGAAAATATAGCCAGCCAACAGGTAAAGAAAGTAGGCTGATACCAAGGCTGATAAAGACGATTAACCCTAAAAAAACCAACAATCTGCGTCGAAATCTGGTCATTTCACGGTTCATATGTCAAACACCCCATAAAACTTAGTGCCGACAGACAAATTGCAATAAGAACAATAGATACAACGTTCTGGCGAATCCGTTTGACTCGAAACATTTCCAATCCTCCGTTCCATCATAGTTATTGACACGTTTTTTCATTAATTTCATGTAAATATCTTACTTCAGCACGATTTAATGTATTTCGATGGTACCATATATTCCCTAAATCCCACCTCAGCTAGTTTATCTATAGCAAGTGTAAGTTGTAAGTGATCCTCATTGTTTTTCTGCACACGTTTTTGTATTTCTGTTGCGGTATCAGCATACCCGATTTTATCAATCATGCCATTGCGCCATTGTTGAGCTGCTGCGATAACTTCGAACAATACTTTGAGTCGTGTTTTCTCAATGACGACAAATTCCAAGTCATCTAACTTATCCTCATTTACTTCTTTTCCCATTAACCGATCAATCGTATCACGCAATGCCTCAAAAGTAGATACCGTATGTTCGCTTCTTGCCATTAAGCTCTCTACACCATCGGATAACTTTACAGAGCCGAGTACATCAGATAAATTCCTTCTCCACGCTTTGGCCGCTTGGTACAATTGCTCCAAATCTTCCAATCTCGTATTATCATCCATATAGACACTCCCCACTGTAGAATTTTCTATTCCATATCTTTAGTGTAGCAAGTCTCAGTACGATAAAACTCCGTGTTTTCCGTCGATTTCGGCATAAAAAAGAGCCTTGCTCATAAACTTCGCAAAGCTCTTCCTGATTGTTTTTAGATCCATGCTATCCCAAATATTCCACGCCAATCAATCGTCTCCTATCCACCTGAACTATTCCCTTCTTTGTTTCGATTCGTAGCCGTCCATCATAGATTGGCATGCCTTCTAATACATCATCGTTATGCACGCCAAACAACGTCAGGCGAACGGGTGAACCATTTTCCAACGCTTCGGACAGCGTGTACCACATTTGATCCGTTTCATCTTGCGCCAGCGTCGGTGACTTCCTAACACTACGTTCTTGGTTTCTATGCGCCATCATGCCGCGATGTTCCGGCAATACAAGACGCATCGCTTCAAAGATATTTCCATCACGTAGATTCACGCATAATGACCCCCTATTTTGCCGCTTCGATCACGCAATTGGCCAGCCTTGGTCAAACTGACGGCTCTGATGAGACTGGTTTCTCCAAATCGTTCATGAACCCGATCCACGGTAGCGTATAATTCTTTACGCCTTGGCACATCCTCAAACAAATTTAGCTGCATCGCTTTTTCAAATTGCAGCATATCAACACCAACACTCACCGCTCGAATGCCTGTATAACCATCCCAATGTCGATCGAGAAGGGCGAGAAGTTCAAGATAAAGTTCATCTGGTG
>DAHWJX010000118.1:0-5483 GCA_027343965.1 Caryophanales bacterium
GTTCCTTTTGCTGGTGAGGTCGTTGCGCGCAACGATACGCTTCTGGAAAATCCTCACATGATCAATATCGATCCCTACGGTGATGCCTGGATTGCACGGATCAAACCCGACAATCCGCAGCACGCTCTAGACCACGTCAAGACTGGACTGGAGGCCGTCGAGGCGCTCCAGGCCTGGATCAAACGGTACGATGTGCAGTGCATGCGCTGTTCCGACTGAAGCGTTGGCAAGACCGGTTTGGACCATCGGCCATGGCGCACGATCCTTAGCAAGTTTCATTGCAATCCTTGAAGAGGAAAGAATAACACTCGTCATTGATGTCCGTAAAATGCCGTGCTCGCGCCATAGAGGTGTCCTGGCGATACTCCCTTTTTGCGATACACTCACCGCATGCCTTGTCGCAGGATCTTCATGAAACCATTCAGGCAACTTGACAGGACATTAGCGGATTACGGCAGGATATGAAACGACTTTCGCAACTCGTCTACCTCAAACGCTGAATCAAGACAGCGCGACGGGAATTGGCACCGGAAGATTATGTTGAAGATGGTTTTTTCTGATGCGAGGCGTCACCACCACAAATCGACCGTATAGTTGGGTGAATGGACGGTATGCAGCGTTAGCGGACCTTCACAGGCAGCTTGGGAAGGGCTACTATCGGCCAATTGCGAACATCCGCACCTGCCCGTACTATGATGCACGGACGAAATATGTTATTGCTGAATTTAATTCATTCGTTAGGCAAGCAATAAACTGGGTAGCCCCACGGAGTAGTTATGAGTTCCACACTATACGAGAAATGCTTCGACAATGACCTATGGGGGCATGAGGAGAAGCTCGACATCCTGAGAGCAAGTATTTCTCTAATTAACGCTCGGGCTAAGCTCTTTCTATCCGAAATATCTAAAGATTTCCCTCAACTCACAGATCACTCTATTGACCATTCGCTTATGCTTTGGAACTACGCGGATATTGTGTTAGGCGAAGACCAACAAGCGGGACTCAATCCACTAGAAGCATATGTCCTTCATCTGGCTTTTTTAACACATGACTCAGGTACTTGTTTGTCCGTTTTGGACAGGTCATTGACTATTGAGGCCAATCCACTTTATCAAGATTTTGTGGCGACCTACGGTGATGACCATAACTCAAAAAAGGAAGCGCTGTTCTATACCATTCGTCATATGCATGGTGCATTTGCGAGACAAGTGTCCACTCAGAAACTATCGGATGGTGACTTCCTTATTCAGGACGAGAGACTTAGAGAAGAGTTTGGGGACATAATTGGAAGGATTGCCGAAAGTCATGCAAATAGTGTTAACTTCATTGAAACCGAGATAACCAATGAATACACGGCACCAAGCTTTCCTAGGGAATGGACTGTTCGTTGTCGCCGCCTTGCATATCTGCTTCGCGTTGTTGATGCTGCACACCTCGACAATCTTCGGACACCAAAATCAATCGAACTCATCAAGTTGCTGAAGTCTCCATCGCGTGAACACTGGACATTCCAGAAAAAACTCGGTTTCCCCACGCGCTCGCCTGATCGATATCTTGTATATGCAGCAAACTCACCATTCGGTGTCGAAGAACAAAAAGCATGGTGGTACTGTCACGAAGCGCTCACAAGCCTGGATAGAGAGATAAAGGCGGCAAATGAGTATTTCGAGGCTAAAAGACTTCCCCCGTTGGCAGTCAAAGGGGTGAGGGATGTCAATGATCCTTTGAGCCTCAGCAAGGATAGCCTGAGGGCAGAAGGCTGGTACGCATTTGATAGCCGAGTAAGAGTAAGCAACCCAGTTCACATTGCTTCTGAGTTAGGTGGCATCAAGCTTTATGGCGAAGAATGTCTTGCGCTACGAGAACTCTTACAGAATGCTATCGATGCCATTAATGCGTATAGAGTGAAGACGGACCAGAAATTAACCCAAGTCGGATTGATTAATGTTCTAATTTCACAAGAAGATGGTGCGTTCTACTTGAGCGTTACAGACAATGGAATCGGCATGAGCAGCTCAATCATGACAAATGAATTGCTTGACTTTGGTACCTCCTATTGGAAGTCGAATCGCTTCAGACTAGATCACAAGGGATTGGTCAGCAGTCAATTCGACGCCATCGGAAAATTTGGTATTGGATTTTTTTCGATTTTTATGCTCGGTAATTCAGTTACTATCACCTCTTGGCGACATGGTGATGCGCGAGCTGAAATGAGAACAATTGACTTTTACGACGGGCTGGCCAGCACTCCCGTCTTGCGAGATCCAACCGAAGCTGAGAAAAAGTCCGTAATTGATCGTGGAACATCGGTACGTATCCGACTGAATTCCGATCCATATTCAGATGCTGGTTTTATTGGAAAAAAGAGGTTTGCCAATAGTAGCCTAGATACCCTTGTTAAATTTCTTGTTCCATCCGCGGACGTAACGATCGCAGTGACTGAAGCTGACGGGACGAAGACCACTATCGAACCGGGCTACCTAGAGATGCAATATATAGAAGGTTATCTCAACTACCTTTCGGCGATTGCGAATAAAGGTAACAATTGGCCTTTAGACGATATTCGTAAACTAGGGCTTGAGTTCATAGAGGTGTTCGATGAGACGCAGTCATGGGGGAAGCTAGTATTAACCCCACCATTTGGAGGAGTGGTCCATGGTGGCCTAGGTGTTGCAATATCGAATGGAATTCGAGTATGTCCGGTTAACTCGTTCCTCGGATTTACACGGCATGATGAGGTAATTACAGTAAAGCGTGATACTCCTTCCAAGGTAATCCCCTTTGAAGTTCTGCGTGAGTGGGGAATGAAACAAAAAACAATGATACTCGAGCGTGGTCTTGAACGCATCTATGGAAATTTATTCTATAATTTATTATTTGGACTGAACCTATATGAAGAGGAGACCCCAATACTTCTGCATAAGACGGGTTCAAATTTTAAATTCGTAACCGTTGGGGAGCTGAAGCTTGCTTTACAGGAAACGAAAGAACTAAAGGTCTATACCGCTAGCCTTGGATATGGTCCGGCCCCCCTTCAGCTTGATGATGGATATTTACTGATTGGGGCTGGGATAAACTTTCAGGAATTTCTACTTGAGAGTGACACTCCAAAGGTAAAAGATTCGACCAAGGTGATTGAGGAGCTTTGTAGAAATCAATGGTCATCAGTGAAATTCCGACATGAAAGTTTCTTTAATCCTAATACTGGAACGTTTGTGAATTTTCCGAACCCACATGGAGTATATATCTATCAGCCTGATACGATTGCTGAGTAATATCAAGCTCAAGCTGATAACCACCATTAATGTTACTCATAGACATAAACATTGTAAATAGAGGATTTATCCCGTGAGAAACACTAAAAAAGGATTACATAAAGGATGTCCACCCCTATCCGAAACCGCACCGTTTCGGATAGATGCATATAGAAGACGGCCCATGGCGCTTAGCGTACTCTAAATTCCGTTTTCTGATGCCCCCCCCAGAAAGTGTCAAGAAACGGGAGCGCCACAAAACATTCATTTTAGCCTAACGATCACAATAATGCTGCCACCTCCCTCAACCGACGCTGATATCCCTCAAGCTGATTAGGCGTTCCCCCAGTCCGGTTGAGGTGGTACCGAGTGCGTGATCCCGGCTCTGGATAGTTTGTACCGAGTAGAAGGGACTGGAGTTCTATCCCGTTGTAGTCACAAATGAGGCCAAGTCTTCTCATATCCCACATGTGCTCGTGATTTTGGAATCGTGATGTGTGGTATGTGTCCGCTTCACTGTTTGTGCGCGTGGTAAAATCTGTAATAGTCTGGCGTTGCAATCTTTGTGGAGCGGAGTAGCTCTGTTCGCCGCTTAGTCTATACGGGTTGGTCATATTTGCGATAAGTAGAAACGGTGTTGCCGCCGCGATAGCTGGTGCGGTCATGCTGTTGCCGCGATTGTCGTACCATGGAGTTTGATATCGCATTTGCTCATCATTTATGAATGTTCTTAGTCCCGAGGAATTTTCAAACATAAACTCGATACTACGGAGTACGGCAAATTGGCTCGCTTGTGAGTTCGGAGAATAAGCAGATATCCAACGATCAGCGGCAACCAGGCCCATGTGTGTAGTTATGACATTAAAGTACGGATCAGTATCGATAAATATGATATCTCCGTCGTTCTGTGCGAGATTATCAACAGCATATTTAATAAATGACCTCACAAGCAGGTAGGTGGAGTATTCAGGTCCTGTTGGTGCTCTTCCAGAACGCCTAGGAGGCTGTGGGAGTTGATCAATTAATTGGATCGTTCGTTCCAAATCGAAATCGCCGCATAGAAGGCGGATATTTTGAGGTAATATTGGAGCACTACCATTGCGAACACCGTTTGGATCAACGATGTAACTTCTTGGATTAGGCCACCCAATACCGGATGGCACGTCATTTAGGCAATCGAGAAGATATGACTGGATGGTTCTTCTGGGAGCTTGTTGCATCAGATTGATGATGGCGTCTTCACCTCCATTGTGACCACCACCAAGGATCATTCTTGAAACATCGCATTGCGGGCTTAAATCGATAATATAGATTGTCTTGTCCGGATTCTCGCGTGCGGTGGCACATGCAAGTTGAAACGTTAGCGTTGACTTCCCAATTCCGCCCTTGTTTGCCCAAATCACATAACTTGTCATTTGTTATCCTTAGATATATCTGATGGATTTTTGATCTAAATGAAACCGGCGCGGAATGGCGACTTTAGCCGTCGACACCAAGCTGCGCTAACCCGCTAGTTTTTAGCTGGTGGTAGTTAAGGAGTGGACATTTTGTATCAAATTGTCTGGTAGGCCTCGGCCCGTCTATCGATAATGTACTGATTCTACTGATCCAGACAACGCGGTCTGGCGTGCCATGATCAGATATAAAGTTGAGGCTGATCATTCCGGGATTTGTCGGCTGCCCACCTGTCGTACCGTTGCCATGGGATATTTCATGTTGGGCTCCCGTGATAAGAAAATCATAGTATAGTTCAGTCGGCCAAGCCATCCATTACGCAATCGGTACCAAGGCCCCTGCTGACAATCGAATGACCGCAATCAGTCTCAAGCTGCCCTTCCTCGCACCGATAGTATCTCCAGGCTACCAAGCAGGCAATGCTCGCAGCGAAGATGCTGCATCTGGCGATCATGGCTGCATACCGAACCATCAAGGCCCAGGCAAAGTAAGTCCATATCCAAACTTATCTACGGACACTTGCAAGGGATCACAGCGCCGCCACCTCGCTCATGGCCTGCCTCAGTACAACGTCAAACCGGTCGATATCAAAATATCGAGTTGATCAAATCGTCGCCGATCCCGAAGCCTGCCCCCATCATCAGCGCCTGACCAAAGCCCGAATGCTCCAGGCTGCTCAGGAATCCGCCGCCCTGCTGCTGGGGAGCATAGCCCTGTTGTGGCATGATCTGCGGAGTTTGGGGATACCCCGGCTGCCACTGGCCCCCCTGCCCT
>DAHWJX010000134.1:0-4412 GCA_027343965.1 Caryophanales bacterium
GATGGCGCTTCACCTTTGCGATTGCACCTGCCGAATCTCTGAATCAACGACGACCACGGTGCGATTTCGGTAATCAACGTTCGTGCCGACAGGTCAATCCCCGCTTCAACCGCTTGCGTCGCGACGATAATGGCATCCTGGTACCCGTTTTTCACCTCATCAATCTGACTCTGAATGTGACTTCGCTCAGCGGCCCTAAACTGCGAGTGTACTAAGATCAACCGTGGCGCACCTGCAAACTGAGTCTTTAGAAGCTCCCTCATGATCTCTTGCGCTCTGTTCACCCGGTTCACCACGATGAGCGTCAAGGTGCCAGACCTATGTACATCCTTGATCATGGCAACCATCTGCAATGCATACTGTTCGGGGTGTGCAGCAAGCTTTTTATCAAGCTTTAGATCCGCGATCTCCACTCGCTTATGCGCATTCAGTCGCTTTTGAACCCCTGCCTCAGCAGTCTCATTTGGGCGCAACGCAAAAATTTCCGCATGCTCCAGCTGCTTCGCATAATCAATCGTTGCCAGCCAGCTTTTTTCAAGCGTGGCTGACATCCACATGGTTTGCGCAGCGCCAAATGTGCCCAAGTCCTCACGAAAGGCTTGCAGCTGGGTCGTTGTCGCAAGACCTGGACCCATCAACTGGCACTCATCGATGATCCACTGCACGTCGTTATTGATCAGCGAATAATGGATCGGCCAGCGATATCTACTGGTTGCGTATCCCCTGTTAAGAGCCCGCGACAAGAGTTGATCCTGCGTGCCAATAATGATCTGATCCGCTTCAGGAAAACGATCCCAGTCACGATCAAGGTCTCCACCCATTAAGACGCGTAGGCCGATGGGGCCACCAGAAGGAACCGCATCGACATCCCCGCTATCGTCCAAGGCCCCCATGACTGGATCACACGCCCCAATGCTCCTGTCGTTTCCTTTTATAGAGTATTTAGGTGTGACCGACGCTGCGCCTGTACCTATCGGTGCATTCTTTCTTAGCTCATCCGACAAGCCCAGGTTATCGAGCCACCTTTCGACCTCTTTTGCAGTCTGCGACACGAGCGATCGCTGTGGCAGACAATACACAAGCCTCCGCGGTGTCCGCATTCTAATGTCCGGACCGGCAAATCTCCTATGCCAAATCCACGCTAAAATCGCCCCTGCAGTTTTGCCCAGTCCCGTTTCTACCTTCAGAAGAATCGGGAACTCGTCCATGGCTGCCAGCCGCTCTTGATACACATAAGGCTCCAGACCACAGGCATTGCGGAACATTTCAGAATAATACGCATATGCCAAGCGCCCACCTCCTTATTACTTGCGATATCGATCGAAAATTGAATCATACGGTGTGCCTCCCTTTTAACCACCCTCTTCATCTTTACATGATTAAGTATGTACAAAGTCATGGTTATTAACAATATCCTTATATTGGCATGCAAGCCCGAGTTCGTCAAGTAGGTATCTTACATTATCTAACAATCATATTTGCAGCTAGCCCCGTTGACAGAAAATCGTCTTAAATGGGTTGACAATGCAATCAGAGCGTTTTATTTTACATACTTAACGGTTACAATGTTATGTAGGCTGTCGGCACCTTTGAAGCTACATCCTGAAGCATGTTGAACCTTCGGCCAATTTCTAATCCGCGAGTTTTCGCGGCACCATTAGCTATAAAAATGGGCCATTTTCGCAAATGGCCCATTTCGTTTAAACGCGCATATGCATTTGGGTGGAACCAGCACATGTTCACCTCCGCCCGCCTTACATCAACGGGGAATCTTGCTAGTCTGCGTTATGCTCATGGTGTTTGTGGCGAGAGGAGCTAAGTTTCATTCCATTTAAAGAAAAGGATAATCCACACCAGAAGAACGTGAATTGATCCAACTTCGAAAAGAAAATAAGCAGTTGTTAATGGAGAACGATGTTTTAAACAAGCGGCGCTGATACTAGGACGAAAGTAAATGTGATTCGCCATAACCAACACAAATACTCGATATCAGCGTTGTGTCACGTCCTGCAATTACCTCGAAGTACCTATTATTAGGAAGTTTCAACTAGAAGAACAATTAACGGTCGTCGTCAGTGATTTGACCTATATGAGAGTTGATTTTCGATGGCAGTACCTTTGCTTGATCGTGGATCTTTTTAACCGTGAAATCATCAACCACAGTGCGGGTCCCAATAAAGATGCCAAACTGGTCTATCAAGTGATTGCATCTATTCAGACCGATTTATATCAAATTAACTTGTTACACACCTTAAATTCGTCGTTCATTAAGTAAAAAGGGATGTCCGTATGACAATGCAGTGGCAGAAGCCACATTATGAAAAGGCCAATGTATTCAGTTAAGTTTGTCTTGACGAAGTAGCTTGTAACGACTAGGACATTCAAAATCCAGGTATACCCATCCAAGATCCGACGCAGTATAGGCCTTTTCTCCCTTGCAGGTTTATCGGAACGGTGCTATGCTTACAATATTAAGAAAGTGGAAGGGCACGGCAGGCGAATACCTGCCCTTCCGCCGGGATACTAGTGACGGGGTTTTCTCTTGCGGGAGGCCCCGTTTTCGTTTGCCTTCGTTTTGGCTTTTGTTGCCGCATACTCAAGGTATGCTTTGAGCACTCCGAAGAGCGCAATGGCTACGCCGCACAAAGCGATGAACAACGAAAGTACCATATCCCTCACCCCCTTCCGTCTTGGACGTAGGAGGAAAGGCGGAAGTAAAACTCCCTTCCTAGCTTGTATTCTAGCAGATCTACTTCTTTAATTCTGCGGGGCTTTCCACTAGTAGCTAGAAAAACAAATAAGACGTCTACTCCGCTTACAATTCCAGTGTCAAGTACACATTGTCGAGCTCTTCCTGAGTAATCCCAATGTACGCCAATGTAATCGACGGCGACGAATGGTTCAATAGCTTCTGAATCCTCGTGATGTCTGTCCCCATCGAATAGGCCCAATAGCCAAATGTCTTTCTCAGGGTATGCGTGCCGATGCGATCCTTAATGCCGATTGCAGATGCGGCATAGTTAAGAATCTTCCACGCTTGGACACGCTGAAGAGAACCACCCTTTTTTGATAAAAACAGCGGTTGTTCCCTGTTCGCTTGGTTCAATTTACCGAAACGATCCGTTAAATAGTCGCGTATCGCCTTTTTAGATTGTTCGCCCAAAGGAAAGTTTTTCATCTTGCCTGTTTTTTGTTCTCGCAGTTCGATACGCTCTTTGAGCTTGCCACGTTCCTCGATCACATCTCCTACGGATAGGCTAAGTAAGTCGCTGATGCGAAGGCCGCTGTTGATGCCGACTGTAAATAAGCAGTAGTCGCGTTTGTTCGTGGCCAACAGAATTTTCTTCATGGCGTCAATCTGTTTGCGATCACGAATAGGTTGAACGTATTGCATGCTATCTCACCGCCTGATTTTATGCCGTAGTATTTTCGCTTAGTTGGGCATCCTCTTCTAAAAGGATTTCCTCTTTATTACCCACAGAAATTTTCTGTTCATCCTCTTCTGTCGTTTGCGCTTTACCTTCTATTACACGCAATCCTATTTCCAGAATATCAATCACAGCAGTTTGCTTCTTATCAATTCGATTACCAAAACGGTAGTCATCAATGCGGTTCATCATTTCATCGGATACAACGATACTCAGTTTAGCCGTCATAGCGTAACACCTCATTGAATTTATTGGTTATATAGTGTTAGCATACCACATAGAGAAAGATAATTATTTTTTTCTATTTCGCCATTTTAATGATTGTATTGTATACGTGAGATAATGCGAATAGTAAAAAATAAATTTTGTTTAGCGTACTGTATGTATATAAGGTAATAAGTTGTAATAAAATACAATAAATAGTAAAGATACATATTGATTAAATTTTCTATGTTATGTTTCATATAACCAAAGAGGCTTTCGAGATGGCCCTGTAACGTTGTGTAAAAAGCGGTGTGGTCCCTTTCCCCATAAGGCTTTATCCGTTATTGCTCAATGAAACACAACACCATTTTGTTTCTTTAGTATGGCGAGGCAACAGCAAGACATATAATCTGTTTTTCGTGTAAACTTTGAATATTTTTATCACGAAAACATGTTACCGTGTTCACTGTTTTGTTTTTTACATTTTTTATCGATTTATTAATTTGATATTTATCATTTTAGTGTTAATTATTTAAATGCTATTCAGTCATTGCGTATTTAACTTTTTTCTATTTATACATACAAAGAACTGAAACGGAAAAAACATAAAATTAAAAGAATACCATCACCTCATCAGGAAGGATGCTATTCCTCGATAACGACAGCCTCAATGGACATGGCTGCATAGCCATCAGGAACATAGGGTGCGTCGATGAGGATGTGCGTGATCCGGCGCCACAGTTTTCCTTCGCATGTTTGCGTTAAGCGATTGTAGTGTTC
>DAHWJX010000141.1:0-8060 GCA_027343965.1 Caryophanales bacterium
TTCCCAAGCTGAATGTTGCGGGTTCGAACCCCGTCATCCGCTCCAAACGAAACCTTGAGAAATCAAGGTTTTTTCTATTGACTTTGTACACGCCTTAAAATACAAAAGGCTGATCCTACCAAAGACGCTATGATGACAGCGATCACGGTGATGATCAACAAAACGGACAGCGTAAATTTGCCGGAAATATAATAGTTAAAAAGGACTGTTTGCATTTTCCTGACAACAAGCTATAATATAAGTTAATCGTTATATAACGATGGGAAAGGGTGTAAATCATGAATGAACAAGCGAAACTACTTATCCAAATGGCGGTCGCCTATGCGACAGGATGCAACGTTTCGATGAAACAACATGTGACCAAAGCAAAAGAAGCGGGTGTTACGCAAAAAGAACTCGAAGAAACTGTGCAATTGGTGCGCCAAGTGCGGTTGACGGCCATGATGGACGCAGATACGGCTATCCAAGATGCCGTTGAATCTGACCTGGTTGCTGTTGGATCAGCCGACGAGGGTTCTTCGTGCGGATGCGGATCAGGGAAGTGCTGCTAAGATGAAAATCGATATTTTCGATCCAGAAATGTGTTGCACAACGGGTATATGCGGTACGTCGCCTGATCCTGAATTGATCCGCGTGGGTGAGATGGTAGAGTCCCTCAAAGCGCAGGGGCATGTTGTTGTTCGCCACATGCTTAGTCGAAATTCGGCCGCTTTTGTGACGAATAAACCCGTCTATGATATCGTCTTGCAACAAGGCGTCAAAAGTTTACCTGTCGTCATGATCGATGGGCAAGTGCGTGCGATTGGTCATTACCCAATGATTGAGGAAGTATTTGCCCATAAGGAGTCTTAAATGATGACCAAGTATTTGTTTTTCTCAGGTAAAGGTGGGGTTGGAAAAACTTCACTGTCGTGCGCAACGGCCGTCTTGTTAGCGCAACGAGGGGAGAAGACACTGCTTGTTACGACCGATCCAGCATCCAATTTGGGCGATGTTTTTGACCAAAAAGTCAGCCTTGATGCGAAGGAAGTTCTGGGCGTGCCAAATCTTTATCTTCAAGAGATTAATCCTAGTGAGGCCTTGCAGGTATATAAAGACCGTGCTCTTGCACCGCTGCGAGAACTTTTTCCAGAAGATGTAGTCAAATCTACAGAAGAAAAAATGAGCGGTCCTTGTACGGAAGAAGTGGCCACTTTTGATCAGTTTATTGCGTGTATGCATCAACCTGATTATGATTGGGTCGTTTTTGATACGGCACCTACAGGTCACACTTTGCGTCTCTTAGAATTGCCGAGTAGCTGGAGCCTGCATATTGAAGAAAGTGCTAAAGGCAGTGGACAGACATGCATTGGAAGCGTTGACGCCTTGTCAGCATCAAAACAGCAGTATGAGGATGCGATACAAGCTTTGAGCGATCCCAATGTAACTACGTTTGTGTTTGTGACGCAACCGGCGAAAATGTGTATGGATGAAATGCTTCGATCATCTGAGGAATTACGTAAACTTGCGATTCGTAATCAAGTGGTCATTGTGAATGGTATTATTCCAAAAGAAGAACGCATACATCCTTATTCGCTTCGCCGTTGGCAAAAACAAGAACCGCATATTCAAGAACTCGCGCATAAATTTGATGGAACCATTGGCTATATGCCATTATATGCGGATGAAGTAAAGGGCATCGCTATGTTGGAGCAGGTGGGGAGGGATCTCGCGCATGCCATCACTTTATGATAAATTACCCATGACTCTAGTCATGCCTTCAGGTGTAAAACATCACAGAGTGTTTCTTGCTGGTAAAGGCGGCGTAGGCAAGACAACGCTAGCTTCCACGTTAGCGTTGTCTGCGTCAGAGCAAGGCGCAAAAACGTTACTCATTACAACTGATCCAGCCGCTCACATTGGCTATGTCTTTGGCGAATCGGTCACGTCAGTACCGAAGCAAGTGAGAGGAACCAACTTATGGTTGGTCCGTATCGATCCCAAAACTGCATTTGAACAATATCGACAAACGGTTCTTGACTCTTTACCGGATCAAGAGGAGCAAACGATACGGCGTGTTAGTGAAGAGCTAAATTCGCCTTGTACGGAGGAAGTGGCTGTCTTCCAAGAGTTTCTTGATTATGTGCTAAGCGATGAGTTTGCAGTCACCGTCTATGATACGGCACCGACGGGGCATACCATACGCCTCTTGCAGTTGTCTTTTGATTACGAAGCCGAACTCGAACATAAAGATACCTTTACAGCCGAAACGGCAGCACTCGATGAGGTACAATTAGTGCGCATGAAACAAGCAATTCAAACGTTGCAAAATCAAGAAGAGACAACGATGATATTTGTGACGTTGGCGGAGTCAACACCGATTGCCGAAATGCAACGAGCCATGGAGGATCTATTACGTACAGGCATCTCGACGCAGGCAATCATCGTCAATCAGGTGCTTCCTGAAGACGCGGCAAGCAGTCCGCTGTTTGGCCGTCGCTTACAGTTGCAAAAAGCCCAGATTGAGAAGTTGCGTCAAGGTCATGATAAAGAACAGATTTGTGTGGCTACGCTGCAAGATGATGAAATTATGGGTAGGGAATTGTTACAGAACTTTGCAAAACACGTGGTGGGGTGAGCGCATGGAGGAAAGGTTTGAGGCAATCGCTGATGTGTATAAAGCATTAGGCGACAAAACTCGTTTGCATATTCTTGCGCTTTTACGTAACGGGGAACTGTGTGTATGTGAGTTGGTTGGGGCTTTGAACATGTCGCAACCAAGTATCTCACAACACCTACGCAAACTCAAACAGGCTGGTCTTCTCAAAGAACGCAAAACAGCACAATGGGTATACTATTCTCTCGATTTGGATAAAGTTTCGCTGCTAGCCGATATTGTAAGCACGCTACCGAATGTAGCGGAAGAATATAAAGCTTTGCAGATACAGGGGCTTGGTACGAGGTGTACCACGCCATCGTAATTTTCTTTAGAGACTGGGAGATGCACAATGGCAGTTGTGGCTGTAATTATTTTTCTTTTGACTTTGGTACTTGTCATTTGGCAACCCAAAGGATTGTCGATCGGATGGAGCGCCATCGGGGGCGCTGTAGTTGCTTTGTTAGTGAAAGCAGTCACGTTGCATGATGTTGTTGCGGTTACGGCTATCGTTTGGGACGCAACGCTGACCTTTGTGGCTATCATTATCACATCAACTATTTTGGATAAAATCGGCTTTTTTGAATGGGCTGCATTAAAAATGGCTCATGCAGCAAAAGGGAATGGACGACGCGTTTTTCTTTACGTCACCGTGCTAGGTGCCTTAGTGTCAGCCTTTTTCGCAAATGATGGGGCCGCGCTCATCTTGACACCGATCGTGCTTGAAAAAGTACGCGTTCTGCGCTTTGATGCGAAAAAGATGCTTCCATTTATCATGGCCAGTGGATTTATCGCAGATACGACTTCGTTACCGCTTATCATCAGTAACTTAGTCAACATTGTTTCTGCTGATTATTTTCATATTGAATTTATCAATTATGCGATGCACATGATCATTCCTGATCTCGTCTCGTTTGTAGCGAGCGTTGTGATGCTGTACCTGGTGTTTGGTCGTGATATCCCTCGAACTTATGACCCAAGTCATTTATCGCATGCGAAAGATGCGATTGTCCATGAAGGGATGTTTAAGGCATCTTGGGTAATTTTAATTGTACTTCTTATCGGCTATATTGCTACGCAACTTTTGCACATTCCTGTGTCTGCGGTAGCAGGTCTCATTGCGATTGTATTTTTGGTTGCGGGACAAAGAGTGAAGGTTATTTCTCCGTGGCAAGTCATTAAAGAAGCACCCTGGGCGATTGTGTTTTTTTCCATCGGCATGTATGTCGTGGTCTATGGATTACGTAACGCTGGCTTGACTGATCTTCTCGGTCATGTCATTCATGCTTCGACAACAGCAGGTTTGTATGGCGCAACGTTAGTCGCTGGGTTTTTAGCGGCCATTTTATCAAGTATCATGAACAACATGCCAACGGTCATGATTGAAGCGCTGGCTATTCATTCTGCTCATGCTACGGGTGTTATGCAAGAAGCCTTGGTGTATGCCAATGTTATTGGCAGTGACTTGGGACCGAAAATTACACCGATTGGGTCTTTGGCGACACTCCTATGGTTACATGTGCTAGGAAAAAAGGGGATTCGCATTACATGGGGCCAGTATTTTAAAACAGGTGTTATTTTGACGATTCCCACGCTGTTTGTCACGTTAACGGGCCTTTTTGTATGGCTATCGATTATTCACTAAAGTATTATCCACGTTAAGGAGATGCTATTCATGAAAAAACCATTGATCTATTTTCTTTGTACTGGGAATTCCTGCCGCAGTCAGATAGCTGAAGGCCTTGCACGTCACCTTGGGGCACATGCTATCGAAGTACAAAGTGCTGGCATAGAAGCGCACGGATTAAATCCACGCGCCATTTCGATTATGCAGGAAGCGGGAATTGACATCTCTCATCATACGTCCAAATTAATTGACGATGAGTTGCTCATCCACGCTGATTACGTCATTACGCTTTGCGGCGATGCTAACGATAAATGCCCGATAACGCCACCTAACGTAAGACGTTTGCATTGGGGATTTGATGATCCGGCGAGAGCCACCGGAACCGAAGATGAGATCATGGCTAAGTTTCGTGAAGTACGCGATGATATTCGCGACAAACTAACGTCTTGGCTAGCAGAAGAATTGCATTTTACGGCAAATACGAAGTAACGTAACCTTAGTTGCCATGTTATCTTTAGTATGGTTTACTTTGACTAGACTTGCGATAAGTAGAAATGAGGTTACGTGATGGCTTCCGCATGGGCTTTAATCAATGAACTCTTCATGATTGCTAGTTCGATTTTTGCTGGCATGGGTTGGTATCAAATCAGACACCGCGACGTACACCGACACCGACGCATGATGGTTTTGGCCGCATCACTTGGTGCTGCTTTTTTTGTAAGTTATGCTCTTGGGACGTTACTGGTCGGTGATAGTCGTTTTGGAGGTCCACAAAGTTTTGCAATGTTGTACCAGGTTATTTTACAAATCCATGTGATGCTCGCGACGATTGCAGCTGTGTTGGGTGTACTTACAGTTGTACTTGCTGTACGAAGACGTTTCCATATGCACCGAAAGATTGCGCCTTGGACAGCAATACTTTGGTTTATTTCAGCTGGTTCTGGCTTGATTGTGTACCTTATGTTGTTTGTCATATTTCCGCCAGGGCCATCAGTGGGCAATTTGTTGCATCTCATTATGTCTGGTCATTAAGTATAAAAAGCACCTGTGTCATAACGTTAACGTCTGGCACAGGTGCTTTTTATTTTGTTTTTCACATGGAATTCGCTCATTTTTATAGCGTCCGATAATATATATTATGTAAACTATAAATTCATATGATAAAAATCAATTTGTTGTAGAAAATGTCGATAGTAAGCAGTGATTCGTCCGAAAACTACTAACTTAGCAATTACTTCTACTCAACCACTCGCGCCACTTTACCATTGCATATAGCATGTCGCCCACGTAATGCGATGTCTATTCCGCTAAATACACCTGATAATTAAGAATAAGAATTCGCTTTTGCAGTATTTGCACTTCGCATGCCCTCTGGTCGATCCCGATTGCTTCTTATTCACACTGATTATAATTCTAACTTCTGGCACGTATAAACTCGTGAATCGCAGTCCAAGATGCTAATAGAGTAGATGATCGGCCGCTTTCAGACAGTCTTGACACAGGCCCCCCTGGGCCCCTCATTTTTAAAGAAGGGATAGCGATTGTAAATATGGTGCCGTTAAACGTGAATTCATTTTCAGATGAGGACTGGGTTACACTCTCGGCCATACAGCACTATAGCTATTGCGAGCGGCAATACGCGCTAATTTATAAGGAGCAATTATTTGAAGAAAACTACTTTACCATGCACGGGCGTCTAGCGCACGAACGGCCAGATACACCGGGAAAGACACACGTTGGCGAAGTGACAGAGTTACGCAGCCTCACCGTATGGTCTGATCGCTATGGACTTTATGGCAAATGCGATGTCGTGGAATTTCAAGGTGGGCGCATCTTTCCAGTCGAGTATAAGCATGGCCACGCGCACACATCGGAGCATGATGAGATGCAGCTTTGTGCACAAGGAATTTGCTTGGAGGAGATGTTTGACACACCGGTTCTTGCAGGTGCGATATACCACATCGGGTTAAAGCACCGCACAGAAGTGGAATTTACCGCGACATTAAGGAATGCCGTACTCGATCTTGCAGAGCGTATTCGAGCAGCACAGCAAACCGACGTTCTGCCACAAGCTTGCTATGACAAACGCTGTACGGACTGCTCACTCATCGATCTGTGCATGCCCATGTTACATGCTCACCTTGGGTATGATCCAATGTGGGCACAGAAACTGCCAAAGGGGGCGCTCGAGGTATGATCGATGCGTTACAAAATGTGCTTTACGTGCAAACGGACGGCGCCGTGATGCGTCTCGACCATGACAATATCGTTGTCTCGCAAGAACGTGAGGAGATATTTCGCATCCCCATTCACCACATTTTCTCGATCATCGCAATGGGACGAGTGTCGATGACTAGTCCACTGATGGCGTATTGCGCCGAAAAAGGAATTCCAATCGCACATTTAAAATCATCAGGCCGCTTTGAATATCGGATCGAAGGCAAACGTTCCGGCAACGTGCTACTGCGCATCGCGCAGCACCGGCTCTTGTGGCAACCGGATAACGTCGTAAACCTAGTGCAGGCGATTGTGGCTGGTAAGCTCTATAACAGCCGCCAAGTGTTACTGCGCTCTGCTCGCGACAACCACGATGTTGGCAAACAGGTCGAAATGCGCGGCGTGTCCGAAGAGATCGCCCGCGATCTTCGTCGGTTACACTCTATTCACCATGTGGATCAACTCCGCGGAATAGAAGGCATCAATGCCAAACGATATTATTCGCAGATTCCCAACCACTTGCATTCTGAACACTCAGCCTTCACCTTTACCGGTAGAACAAAACGACCACCGCTTGATCCCATCAATGCGCTACTATCCTTTCTCTACTCACTGCTTACCAATGACTGCGTCTCAGCACTACAATCGGTAGGACTAGACCCCCAAGTTGGATACTTACACACGTTGAGACCGGGGAGGCCATCGCTTGCGCTGGACTTAATGGAGGAGTTTAGACCGGTACTAGCCGATCGATTGGCATTTACACTGATCAACCGCCAGCAAATACAGCCTGACCATTTTGATCGGGAACCTTCCGGGGCTGTTTTTTTAAATGAGCGCGGTCGAAAGGCTGTCATTTCCACGTACCAGGAACGAAAGAAAGAGACGTTTATGCACCCGGAGCTCAAACAGCATGTCACATATGGCACGTTGCCGCTCGTACAGGCTCGGTTACTTGCACGAGCGATTCGCACAGATCAACAATATGTTCCATTTTATAGCAAGTAACACATCGCCAGAGGAGGTCTCACCGTGTTTATTATCGTTGCCTACGACATCTCAACAGAAACCAAGACCGGACAGCGCCGCCTGCGTAAAGTGGCCCAAACATGCCAAGGTGTGGGCCAGCGTGTGCAAAACTCAGTCTTTGAATGTCAGTTGGATGAGGTCAAGTACCTGCAGTTTGTTCATAAACTACAAAAGTTGATGCACCGCGAAGAGGACAATATAAGATTATACCGACTGACGTCCATCTCGCCTGATATGATCTTGCAGTTGGGCCACGGCCGCGCGATAGACTTCACGGCGCCTCTGATCCTATAGGTTCACTTCAAAAGGCCGCTGGCAACACAACGGCCCTTGAATCACACATAGTTCACAAGCGCTTACTGGAGATGCTCAGGTACTTCCTGGTCGCGCAATTTATGATCGGTTTCGCTTCAATGATTAGATCGCCTCTTACCGCATGCTGTGCAGGTGGGTACGGATGTGCAGCATGCAATCACAGCGGCGATCCTTTAATGGTGCCGCAGGATAAACCTGCGGATTAACGTGTCTTTTTTAATAGGTCAGTCGCATTCG
>DAHWJX010000147.1:0-14332 GCA_027343965.1 Caryophanales bacterium
ATCATGCTCACATCTTCGCCTTTACAGGGGAAAGTTTTCGATTACGTCATGCTTTATCTCAAGCATCGTCGTAATCTTCAAAATACTATGTTGGCAGTGTCATGCATAAATTCGTTGCGAATCTCTGCATTTTCTACTTGCGAAAAACACGTATGAGTACGATTTTCGAGCTAAGATTACCTATGAACGTGATCATGATGCATTGACGGGAATTTTGAATCGACGAGGATTTATTGACTGGCTCACACGTAAACAAGAGGAACAGGTATATGGTCTTTTGGTGATTTTGGATTTGGATGATTTTAAGTATGTGAATGATACTTTTGGGCATGAAGTGGGGGATGCTATTTTAGTTGAGGTGGGAAAGCGACTGTGCAATTTTGTTAATGTAAAAGATCTTGTAGTACGTTGGGGTGGTGATGAGTTTCTTGTCGTTATCCCTTCTATGCAATTATCAGAAGCTCGAAACTATGTAGTAGAACTCCATCAACATGTGATCAATCATCCGATAACTATTCTTGATCCAAAACAGGACATCGTAGTTCGTGCCAGTATAGGTGTGGCAGAAGGACGAATTCAGGAAGACTTGTTTCGACAGGCGGATCATGTCTTACTTGGTGTCAAACGTCATGGGAAAAACCGAGTAGGTTTTATGGGGGAATTTGATCAACAGAAAATGCAGAGACAACAGGGAACCATTGAACTCTTGCGGCCCAATTTGCAGTGGGTTGGAGACAGTTTGCTATATCTGATGGCATTCTCACTCAAAGGTTTTTTATTAACTGATGAGAATCACTTGATTGTTGAGTCCAATACTTCATTTCAAAAAATGTCTGGATATTCTCGCTTAGAGATCATCGGTCAAAAACCAGCTTGTTTTGCATCGCCAGATCACTTTAATACGATGCAATATCCTGTCATGTACTCCATGCTGGAAAAACAAGGGTTCTGGGAAGGGCAATTTGTCAATCGTCGCCCAGATGGGACGACATGGTATGCCAATGAAATGATTACTGAGATTCGCGTTGGAGATCAGGTGATTGGGTACTGGGCATTGGTAACTGCGGAAGAGGTGGCTTTGTAGGTTCAGAATAATTCAAGGTAACTCATGTTACGAACAACGAATGAAATTGTTACGAATGAAGGAATCCAGACAAAAGATTGGCTTGCCAACGGCACGCCAATCTTTTGTTGGTAGTGGGATTCAGCCTCATTACTGAGTAAGCGCATTTTTTTCTAGTAGGCCGCCAACTCCTGATCATTAATGACAACAACTAATTGGTCATTGTTTTGAACAATTCCCAAAACTAGATCGGAAATCTCGTCGCGCATTTCAAGTTGATCCTCAGAGATATCCTGCACATCTAGCGCTTCATCTACGACAAAGGCAGTCTGCCCGATCACCATCAAACGTGTGTCTTCCGTAAAATCGCCTAATGGAAAATGCAGTATGGAACGCAAATCAGCCACTGTCATAACAACACCGCGCAAATTCATTATCCCTACGACATGTTCTGGCGCATGAGGAACCGGACGAATCGGTTGAACCTTTTCGATCGATCGTACAGCCTCTACGGCAACGGCGTACAACTCCTGATCGATGCGAAACGTGACGAGTTTCATATGTTGTCCTCCTCAAGAGGTTCCTTGAGTGATTCCATGTGTGGTGCTTCAGGTAGAGTTTCGCCGAGGGGTTCTTTGATCCATGACACCTTAAATTGTGAAGACTGATCGGTAAGATTGACGGCGTGTTCCGCTAAATTATTGCTCGAGGTCGCGATTTCTTCCATAGCGGCTGTCTGCTGTTGTGCGGTAGCTGATACCGAGCGAATCTCATCTGCCACTTGGTTGGATAGTTCGACCATGCCTTGAACAGTCGACTGGACAGCGGAAGCATGATTGTCCATCGTTTCAGAGGCATTCGATACGGAGTGAATTTGTTCTAGTACCCCTTGCAGACGTTCACCGATACTCTCAAAGACAGAACTCACTTGCTGCATAGCATCGGTTCCTAACGATACTTGACGTTTTTCTTCGTTAGCTGCCGCAACAGATTCTTCCGTTTCTTTTTGCATTTCAACGACGAGAGATGCAATTTGCTGTGCAGCAGCTCGGGAATTTTCAGCGAGTCGACGTACTTCGTCTGCTACGACCGCAAAACCGCGTCCTTGTTCCCCTGCTCGTGCTGCTTCAATAGCAGCGTTTAACGCTAAAAGGTTTGTCTGTTCCGCGATTTCATTAATCATTTGAATGATCTTTCCAATTTCACTAGAACGGCCATGCAAGCGTTCGATGCGTTCAAAGTTTAGGTTGACATTGGACTGAATCGCATGCATTTGATCGAGTGCTTTATTGACCGTAGCATCTCCACGATTTTTTTGTTGGGCGAGTTCAGCTGAGTAGGTTTGCGTTACGTCGGCGCTGTTTGCGACCAAGTGAATCGTAGATAGCAATTCGTCCAATGTTTGCGCCATTTGATCGGCATTGTCACTTTGCTGTTGGGCAATTTCCGCCACACGTGATGCAGATGTTGCCAAATGTGTTGAGGATGCGGCGACTTCTTGTGTCGTTGCCGTTAATTCTTGCGATGTTCCGCCAAGATCAGCAGATGTAGCCTGGATGCGGGAAATAAGAGCAGTCATTGTTTCTTTCATGGCGACAAATGAATCAGCGAGCGCTTGGGTTTCTCTATGTCTAGCCTTGAAGTTGCTTTTTTTCGTAAAATCTCCATTGGCCATTTCACTCGCCGCTTCAACGAGCGGCTTTAATGCACCTGTAATTTGCCTTGACAGCACATAACCGATGATTGCAGAAAGAATGATAACGACAACAACGCCTGCAACTTGCGCCATGTTAGAGGTGGCAAGACTGGAATCAAGAGCGGTTTGTTTTTGATGCACCGTCGCGATAACTGAACTGGTTAACGTCAGGAGTGGTTGATCAATGTTGTTGATGGGAACCAAGGCAAACGGCGTCTGCGCTTCTGTGACGATATCCTTAAGTGTCGTGGTTGTCTGCATCGATTGCATCGTCGTAAGTCCAATCGCAATGTTCGCTAGATATTGTTGCCACTGAGTCACGAATTGATCGATGTATTGGTTATATTCCTGGCGATGATGAGGGGAAGTTTTGCTGATCAAATTTCGCAAGGAAGAAATCTGCTGATTGGTTTCCGTGACATCGTTTGCGTACTCCTGATAGTACTGGTCTTGAACAGGAAGGTTGTGCGATAAAAGATACCGCGCAGCATCGCTGTCGGTCATACGGACATCGTAACCAAGCGCTTGGGCTTGACTCAATAGCACCTCATCCTGGTTGATGATGTTCATTGCCAGTCCCATAGTTGCTCGTGACTCGTAGGTCACTACCCCCATACTGGCCATAATAACAATGATCAGTAAGACGAACCCACCGTATAATTGGCTGCGTATCGTTTTCATCCAGTTTCTCTCCTAGGAACTATAGAATCATGAAGCTATTCGATGAAAGAATTTGCGTCGATAATTAATGCAACATCACCATCGCCGAGGATCGTTGCTCCCGCAAAATAGGGGATGGTTTTTAACTTTTGATCGAGCGTTTTTAAGACAACTTCGAATTGACCGATTAACTCATCCACGACGATGCCAACCACTTTTTCACCGCGATTGACAAATACGACAAAACTTTGCTGATCAGGTTCAGGTTCACCAAAGACCTGCCCAGCTCGAATAAGTGGAACCACTTTGCCACGCCAAATCACAACTTCATCGCCATGCACAGTTTTGGCATTTTGCAGTGTGTCTGTCTCTGCAATGCTACTGATGGGAATAAGGTAGGGATGTGCCCCTATACGCACCATTAAACCGTCCATGATCGCCAAAGTCATTGGTAAGCGAACAACAAAACGCGTGCCTTTACCCACCTCAGAGAAGATATCAACCTTGCCTGATAAGGATTCGATCTTCGCTCGCACAACATCAAGACCCACCCCACGCCCGGACAGATCACTAATCGTATCTGCGGTCGAAAAGCCTGATGCAAAGAGGAGTTGGTGCACCTGATGATCAGTTAGATGATCGCTTGCTTTGATGAGGCCGCTATCAACAGCCTTTTTAAACACTTTTTCGCGATCGATACCGCGTCCGTCATCTTCGACTTCGATAAAAACGTGGTTGCCTGCAGCATAGGCGCGTAAGGCGATATTTCCTTTTTCAGGTTTACGTGAAAGTTGCCGGTCGATAGGAGCTTCGATGCCATGATCGAGAGAATTTCGCAACATGTGCATAATGGGATCCCCAATTTCCTCGACAACAGTGCGATCAAGTTCGGTATCTTGACCGGTGACGGTAAACTCCACTTCTTTATGCAACTGTTGAGCGGTATCTCGAACCATGCGAGGAAAGCGGTTAAACACACTCTCGACAGGTACCATGCGAATGGACATGATCAGTTCTTGTAGTTGACTCGACAACCGACTCATATGGTCTACCGTCTCCGTTAAACCCGTGTGTCCAATCTCGGCACGAATTCGCTCAAGTCGCGTCTTGTCAATAACAAGTTCGGATACGAGGTTCATCAAGTCATCAAGTTTATCGGTATCGACGCGAATGGTGTTCATCTTGCGCCGCTCTTGCACAGAATTTTGTGCCTTCGTGCTCATGACAGCACTTTGGTTTGGACCTCGTACAGCATGGTCATTTTCTTGTTGCCATTCGCGAAGCTCAACAATCTCCAGTTCTGCAACATGATCGATAGCATGGTGAATGGTTTCGATAGGATCGTTTGACCACATGACGAACAGCACATACCGATCCATTAGCTCTTGCTCAATTTGCTGCACATGAGGATTGGTAAACAAGAGATGATTTTGACCGCCAACAGCTTCAAATAAGGTAAATACACGTGCTCCTTTCATTTGACATGTCTGTGAGAGAAGTACACCCACTTCGTACACATGGATCCCTTGCTTAAGCGCCTGTTCGATCACGGATTTTACAGCTTCATCTTCGGTAACGTGGCGATCAGTTGGTAATAGATTGTCCGTTCGCGCAAAGGTGGTGTCCGCTTGTTTAGTCCATTCGGACATCGCTACGATAACGATCTCCGAGATAATCGAAAGAGACCTACCGATCGCTTCGACGTCCTCTGTGCTTGCAAGAACGACAGTGATGTTGCCTTGGTAATCACCTGCATCAAGGATTGACGCATCAGGAACGGTATGTAGTATTTGATTTTGATCAATGCGTTGGAGCCATTGCGCAAACCTTGCCAAGGGCATGAGGCAATCCTTCGTAAAACCAATCTCAATTTCGTAGACACGATACCCTTGATCAATGACTCTTTGCGCTACAGTTTGAATTACATCACTATCTATAGAACCCTGTGCCGCTAAGGATGGAACTGACACGGATGTGCTATGCTGCTGTTTTTGCGCCACAGGAGATTTTGCTGTGGCAAGTTCTCCGACGACCTGTTGAAAACCTATGTCAGGTTCTTCACCCGATGATTCGATACCGTCTAAAAGCCCTTCGAGTAAATCAAGAGCATGCAACAGGGCACTGACCACGGGTGTTGAAACAGATAGCTTTCCATTGCGAAGATCATCTAACAAGTTCTCTGCTTTATGTGTGATCTCGCCCATGCGGTTAAATCCCATGGTCATAGACATACCCTTTATGGTGTGCGCGGCACGAAAGATCGTGGCTACGGCAGATGTATCTCCCGTTTTTTCCATGTCGATCAAACCGTCGGACCAGGCCTGCAGGTGCTCCCTTGTCTCATCGATAAACATCGATAAGTATTCTTGATTCATTCAGTTCACTCCTTGAACCCGGTAACAGATCATACTCGTTGTTAATGTTGGATGAATACACATTTCGATTTTCTCAGTTGACATTCCTGCCAAAGAATCGACAAATAACAAAAAAAGGCGCACAGTGTGCGCCTTTTAGTGCTTTTTCTACATTAGGAAGCAAATGTGAGGCTGCCATAGGTGGCAATGGCAGGTTGTGTAAATACCCAACTGTTCGCTGGAGTTTGAGCAGCATTGTAAAATACGTACGCGCCAGGAATAATATCGTTACCAGCAAGAACCTGTTGTGCGGCTTGCTGATCTTGTGCCGTGGGTTGTACTTTATAAATCCAGCCATTGGCTACACAGGTAAATTGGGCATGACCATTAATCGTTTGAAAAATAACGCCTTGTACAGAACTGGCATAGTAGGGTGAGTGCGTTCGATTCATGATCACTGCACCTACGGCCAGTTTTGCAGCATAGGGTTGTCCAGTTGCTTCTGCTGCGATAACTCTTGTCATCCAATATAAGTTTGTGGAATTTGATGCTGTTCCGCTACTTACTGTTGGCGTAGAGGCCATAGACGTTGACGGTGGAAGAGCAAGGACTTGACCCACTTGTAAATTCGTCACATTAATCGTGCTATTGGCAGTTTGAAGTGAACCTAAAGCGATGCCTAGACGATGAGCGATTAACCATTCGGTGTCACCCGGTTGAACCACATACGTGTTGGGGGCCGAAGCATTTGGCACTGATAAAACTTGGCCTACTTGCAAGTTATTAGCAGGAACGGTTGGGTTGGCTGCCTCTAAAGCTGCCATGGAGACATGCAACTTATTGGCGATAATCCAATATGTGTCTGATGCTACTACGGTATACGACGATGAAGTTGCGGCGAACGTTGGCACACTATAAGTAAGCGGTACCATAGCAGTAAGAGCTAGCACGGCTACCATTTTCTTTAGTTCGATTATCATGATGCCTCCTCAGGGGTTGTCTGCTCGAGCTGTGGCTATACCATAACAAATCCAGTCGGAAAAAATCCAGTTAAAGATTTTGGCAATAGCAGTCGAAAGATTTCTCAATAGGATTCAGCGACTTCGACAGTATTTTTATGGATATGCTGTTATGGTGAGACACAAAGCCACATGAAAATGAGAGATCGCGAGGGAACATCCCATGGGTCGATGTATGGAAGTGTGGTCACCGCTAAAATGGGTCGGCGTCCGATTTTTTATTGATGATGAGGGTACTTGGTGGGTGCGTACCGGAAGAGGGCGCCGCCGAAAAGTTTAGCTTGTGGCCAAATAAAGTGGTTGCAAGAACAATATTTCTTCATGGAAGTAAGTCCCGTTTATCTTTATTGCATTGTTTTATATAGGCTATAACCATCTCGTCGAGTTGCAAGGATAAAGTCATGAGACGCTGATCTTGGAAGTTTTCAGTCATGGCGTAACAATCGCTCATTTTTTTGCGCAAATTCTCCATCGCTTGTAAAGACTTGCGATGGGACGCAGAAGCTGGCTTCATAAGCCCATCCTTTCTTGCCAAAAGGGTATGTTATGATCATACCACAGAGACATATCTTTGGAGGCGAAGGTGTTTATGAAGTATTTTATTGGTATTGTTCCGAGTACTGAAACAGCAGCAGCCATTGATCAACTTCGTCTCCAGTTTTGTGCAAAATTAGTTCATCATCTTGAACCGCACATTACGGTTGTTCCACCATTTGAAGCTTTTGAAAAGCAACAGTGGATGGTAGAGATGAATCAAGCCGTCCATTCATTTCCAGATTTTTCATTACAACTTGGGGAACCCTTTTTCTTTGGAAAACGCGTATTGTCATTTTACGTGCAAGATGTCAGCGATGTTCTTACTGCCCTTGTGAGCAGCTTGAAGGATACGCAGGAAATCAGTGATCGTGACACACGACCATACCATGCTCATCTGACTTTGGCCATGCAGTCGTTTGGAACATCGTTTGAGCAAATGCTCGAGATGAAGGATAAAGCGAAAGAGTTACTTTTAGTATTGCCACCTTTATATGTGGAAGAACTGATTGTTTTCGCGCGGGAAAAATCAGGTTGGGCTAGAAAGAGTACGCTTTCCTTAAGTAAATAAAGCACTGAAGGAAGGTGCCTTCAGTGCTTTATGACAATGGTACATTTTTGCAGGCTTAAAATGCTTGTTCCATTGCATGGACAAGCGTAGCAGTTACGTCAGGCACCGTATGGCGTTCGATTTGATGTCGTTCGACAAGATGCTTGAAGTTGCCATCGTTAAATAACGCGATGGAGGGTGATGATGGACGATACCCCGTAAAATAGGCGCGTGCTTTTTCGGTTGCTTCGATGTCACGACCTGCGAATACTGTGAACAGGTTATCGACAGGCCCAAATTGCTCTAGTGCTTCTTTGACCGCGGGTCGGGCAATTCGCGCTGCACATCCACAGATGGAATTGACAACAAATACCGTCTTTCCTTTCGCTTGTGCGAGTGCTTGGTCAACCTCTTGTTGTGTATGGAGTTCTTTGAAACCGACGCTCGTCAACTCTTCGCGCATCGGTGTAATGATTTCGTCATACTCTGGTGAATCATATGCCATTTCGTTTCCCACCCTTTGCAACTCTAGATGTAGAAACATCTCGTTGCCTTTTGGCATTAGTATAGCACATTTGGACTATTCAGAGGGTTCATCTATCGCTTCAATTTCAAGATAAAGGAGTTTTGAGTCTTCATCATAGGCGAATAACTCAGCATAACGTCCCCATGTAATTAAGGCGTCTAACTGTGATTGGGCATCATCTTTGCCCAGGTTTTTCTGTAAAATTTCAAGGAAAAACTCGCGCGGCATCTGGCTGTTGCGCTTTGATTGCAAGACCCACAAGATGCGTTCCATAAAGGGGACATGATGCAATGCCTGTTGGCGAAAGATAGTCTTCCTTTCCAACACCGTAGCATCAGCCACTTGTTTGCCGATCTCTGTGAGCTCAAAGTCACCCTGCGTGACGATGCCAAATTCAAAGATGCGACAAGTTTCTACGATGGGTAAAAGATCCTCCAAGTCAAATGCCAAAGATTCTCCGATTTTATACAAATCGACTTTTCCACCGAGATCATCCACCAGTTCGATAAATCCAGTCACCGCACCCGATGATACATCAGGCAAAGGCGTAATTTTGCGTACGGTAGGTTGTGCCTGTTCTTGTAAAATGGTTTTCAGTTCCTTTTGTTGCGTCAATACAGAATACAATTCATCCACCAGACGGGTAAATGGTTCAGACTTCTTATCTCGCCAATGCGCTAGTGTGATGGGCACATGTGTAACAATACGAGCAGGATCTCGTGATAATACCAGTGCGCGATCAGCCATATAGACGGCTTCTTCAATGCCATGAGTGACGAGCACGATGGCTTTGGTAGGAATTTTTCCACTTTGCCATAGTTCTAATAGATCGCGTTTAAGATTTTCTGCTGTCAAAACATCAAGCGCAGAAAAAGGTTCATCCATCAACAAAAGATCAGGTTCCATAACGAGGGCTCGCCCTAAACCAACGCGTTGACGCATGCCGCCCGACAGTTCCTTAGGATAAGCAGATTCGAAACCGTCCAGACCGATCATGTCAATGGCCTCAACCGCTTTATCCCGTTTTTCTTGTCGCGAAAGTTGTGCGTAGCGAAGACCTAGCGTGACGTTTTCAAGTACAGTCAACCAGGGAAACAAAGCAAACGATTGAAACACCATGCTGACGCCAGGATTGGTCCCCGAAAAGGGCCGCCCACGATACAACACCTCTCCTGAGGTGGGAGAAACGAGACCTGCCATAATACGAAGTAAGGTAGATTTGCCTGATCCAGACGGACCAAGCAATGCGATGAAGTCGCCTTCAGAAACTTGCAAGGAAATATCGCTTAAAACGCGTATATGATTACCGTTGGCGCCGGCAAAATCTTTTGTGATATTTTTTAAGTCGACGATTGGTTGCATCACAGATCTCCTTACTCGAGATGGTACTTAGTTTCTGCCATATGATGAAGCTTTCGCCATACAAAACGATTAATAATCACAACGTAAATCGACATGACAGCGATTCCCCACGTGATCTGAGCCCAATTGCCGTTTGTGGTGGCATTTGCGATGTAAGAACCCAAGCCAGATGCGGCCAGCGTATGGTCTTTCCAGGTCACGATTTCTGCCACGATGCTCGCATTCCATGCTCCTCCGCTAGCTGTAATGCCACCGGTTACGAGATAGGGAAATATCGCGGGTAAAATCAGCGTCTTCCAACGTGTAACACTTCGCAGTTGTAAGATTGAAGAGGCCTCTTTTAATCCGCTGGGGATGGCCATGGCGCCAGCGATGACGCTAAACAAGATGTACCACTGTGTTCCTAGCATCATGAGTGGAATGGCACCCCATTGAAAATTAACATGCAGTTGCAAATACAAAAGGGTGACGAGCGGGAAGATAGCGTTACTAGGAAATGATGCTGCGATTTGCACGATGGGTTGCATGATTCTTGACAAACGGCTATTCATACCAATAGCGACACCGACTGGAATAGTCCAAAGGGCGCCAAGAATGGTCCCCGTAAGCACGCGCAAAAACGTGTAAAAACCAAGTTTAAGCACGTTAAGTATCTCGAGTAAGCCAAGCGACGCAACCTCATGGACTGCTGCAAGCGCATAATGAAGGCTAAATAGCATGATGAGGATGGCTAAACCGGTATACAACAAATTCCTCACGATACGGTTGAGGCGTGATTTTTCCCGGCGTAGGGGACGTCGGTTGGGTAGGACAAATGTTTCTTGTATCTTGTATAGACTAGGCGTTGCCATTTGTATAACCGATTGGACAAACGTAGAGCGACGAAGCAGTTGTAGAAACCAAGATGAGGGCGGGTCTTCTGATTCATTCATATCCAATTTGAACTTCTGCGACCATGCCACCAGGGGTCGCCATACAAATTGATCAACGACAACAATAACGATAATCATGGTGATAATTCCGTAGACCAGAGCCGTAACGTTGCCGTGAAGGATGGCTGTGGCCATATAAGAACCGATGCCAGGTAGTTGGATCGTATTATGTAGCACACTGATTGATTCAGATGCAGCTAAGAAAAACCATGATCCACCAAAAGACATCATGCTATTCCAGATCAGTCCGATCATACTATAAGGAACTTCTAAAGTGCGAAAACGAGCCCACGGACGCAGTCGATAGATGTTGGCCGCTTCACGTAAATCACTTGGGAGCATTGTTAATGACTGATAAAAGCTAAACGTCATATTCCATGCCTGTGCTGTAAAAATGGCAAAGATGGATGCACATTCAGCGCCTAGTTCAGAACCGGGGAAAAGGTGCAGAAACCCCGTTACCGTCACCGATAAAAAGCCAAGTACTGGAACGGACTGAAGAATATCAAGAGCAGGAACCATGAGCTTACCCGCGAATTTATGATAAGCCGCAATACGACCGTAAATGAGAGCAAACAGGAGGGATAACAAGTAAGCGATAAACATGCGCAGCAAAGAACGTCCTGCATAATACGGTAAATACGCAGGATTCAAATGAATTGTAGGGTGCACCGCCGCCGACAGGGGCTCGACCATACCTTTGCCTAAGTCAAGCACGGCGTACAGAACACCTACGATAAGGATAATAACGATCAGATCAGGCCAACCAATTCGACGATTCAAAGCATCACCCCTGTCTTTCACACACTATTGTACAATATACGGCAGGCGTGTGTGAAACGACAGGTGATGCTTGGTCAAATCTCAGTTTCAGCTACCATAGTGTCGCTTTTTGCCAACTTTTTTGTGCGTTTTCTCCACCAGAAAACGGCCACTAACGCAACAACGATAACACCTGCTACAATAGATAGGCGTGGGTGCGCCTTAACAAGGCCAACGATAAAGTTCCATTTAGCACCGATCGTAGCACCGACGAGTATAAAGGCGCTGGACCATAAAGCTGCTGAGATAAGGGTTACAAACATATAGAGGCCTAAGCCCATCTTATTCATGCCAGCTACATAGGCGATCATTACACGAATTCCTGCAATAAAACGCCCAATACCAAGGATGGCAATCGAATAACGCCGAAATGCGTGCTCTGCCTTGACTAGCTTCGCTTCATCAAGTTTGACGTACTTACCGTAGCGCAACAAGACAGGACGACCCACGTAGGATCCTATGAAGTATCCGATCAAAGAACCTACCCAGGATCCTGCCGTGGCAATGATTATCAATGGCCACAATTGGAATAATCCTTTATGCCACATTACCCCAGAAATTACTAAAATTGTTTCTGCGGGAAAAGGGATCAAAAGAAATTCCAAGATTAATGC
This sequence comes from Caryophanales bacterium, assembly GCA_027343965.1. Taxonomy (GTDB): domain Bacteria; phylum Bacillota; class Bacilli; order Alicyclobacillales; family SLC66; genus JAKACU01. The sequence goes on from DAHWJX010000147.1 coordinate 12,133, forward strand.
GATAATGACACCGAAGTAACCATAATGCGAAATAATGACATAAGGGGACATGCCCACCATCCCATCTAAGAGTGGCTTTATCTCGCCATTTACTACTATAGACGAAAAATGCTGCTTAGTTGTTCATTGTAATCGAAATACAATATTATTATTGTACACATGCGATACAACAAAGGGAGAAGACAAGCCTGTGGAGCAACGTAAAAGTACGCTTTCAAGCATTGAATTATTTCAGGATTTGACGCAGGATCAACTGCAGCGGGTACAACTGATCGCTACGGAGCACAAGTATGCGCGTGGGGATTATGTATTTATGGAAGGACAAAAAAGGGAAAATGTTTACTTTGTTGAACGGGGATTGATCAAGATCTTTCGCGTTGATGAGGAAGGGCGTGAACATATCGTGAATATCCTCGGGGCTTCGCAAATGTTTCCCCATGTCGGTTTTTTTGATGACAGCCCGTATCCTGGGACGGCAGAAGCCATATCGCCAAGCCACTTGATCGCGATCAGCAGCACCAAATTTGAGGTACTTCTAAACGAAGATGTAGAAATTGCGCGTTCTGTCATGCGTATGATGGGCAAAATGATTTTGCAATTGCAGGCAAAGTTGCGTGAGCTGGCATTGTTTGATGCGCGCGAACGCGTGGGGGCCCTTGTACGTCATTTTGCGGAAGAATATGGGCAGTTGCGTTCCGACGGTATCCACGTTAAATTGCCTGTCACTCACTCAGAACTCGCCCATATGATCGGGATGAGTCGCGAATCGGTCAATCGCATTTGGAATGAAATGCGACGGGAAGGATTGCTTGCAGGGGATAAAGAGGAATGGATTGTTGATAAGAATTGGTACACCTCATTTATTCAGTCGTGAGCCATAGCACAACATCGTTGGTTGGTTTGCTGTACTGTAGGGTGCGAAAGGAGCGAGAAGCATGGTAGATTTACAACAGGTAAGAGAAGCTTTGACATCTGTGTTTGATCCGGAATTGAACCTCAATGTTGTCGAATTAGGACTCGTGTACGATCTGCAAGAACCAAAAGATGGAGATGTCGTGGTTACCATGACGATGACAACACCAGGATGTCCTATGCATGATAGTATCAGTAGTTCTGTGGAATGGGCTGTGATGCAGGTTAGCGGCGTGGCCGGTGTGCGGGTAGACGTTGTTTGGGATCCACCGTGGTCGCCTGATTTGATGACGGATGAAGCAAAAGAAAAGTTGGGGTACCTTTAGAAAATTTCTTCAAAAACAAGGAGCTTACGGGTGACCGTAGGCTCCTTGTTGCATTCTTACACGCGAGCAATCTTGATTCGGAACGTTTCTGGACCTTGCTCAATATATTCCCAGCTAAATTTATCTTCACGCTCTAGGCTAAATTGATAATGAAGGGGCACCGGATCATGATCGTTGATAAGCAGCATAGCTTGACCTGGCTCTAAGCTGTCAAACGTCTCAAAAATCACCTTGTGTTTTTGATGCGGTGGGTATTCGGTTGCGTTAACCGTTTTTGCAAATTCACTCATGTGGAATTCCTCCTGCTAACTAGGTTGTATCTAACGCATTTAGCATGCCACGATTTTGTTTTATGTACTGTGATCTATTTCTCAATTTTGTCGGATTTGTAACGAACATGGTACACTATTTTACAAGGAAAGGAGGTTTTTGTATGGAATTGATGCAAAAAGAGGTTGTTCTTGAAGCTTTACAACAATTTATTGGGAAGAGCGCTTATCTGCATATGGAAGTTAATCCAGGGGCCTACCTACGCAACAGTAAGGTGCGGATAAGTGACGTTCATGTGTTAGGAGACAATCCGTTTCGAATCTATTTACAACTCGATGATGGGCAGGCCTTACTACAGATGGACAATGTGACGCATATGCTAATCACACAAGAGATGGTGATCACCACAGGTTATGACGAGTATGGCAGGTTAGCCAGGACGATAGAGGTAGCTATGACACCATTTGACGTTGTAGGGGGAGAATAGCTGATGAGTACCCTTGTTGCGGTATTTGCGCACCCTGATGATGAGACGTTTATTTGTGCGGGTGGACTTGCCAGGGCGTCAGCTGACGGCCATCGTGTGGTCTTAGTATGTGCTACAAAAGGTGAAATGGGCAGACGCATGGGTATTCCTCCAACAGCAACGCGAGAATCGATTGCAACCGTACGGGAAACGGAGTTACGTGCAG
>DAHWJX010000153.1:0-9001 GCA_027343965.1 Caryophanales bacterium
GTGAGATTATCGAAGTGCTAACGGAAAACGGCCATTTGGTTGAGTATGGTCAACCACTGTTTCGTGTCAAGCTGGCATAACGGGGGATGTCATGTTCAACAAAGTCTTGATTGCCAATCGTGGAGAGATCGCAGTACGTATTATTCGCGCTTGTAAAGAGTTAGGGATTCAAACTGTTGCGATTTATTCGGAAGCCGATAAAGAGGCGTTACATGTTGAACTAGCGGACGAGGCTTATTGCGTGGGGCCAGCTCCAGCTAAGCAAAGTTATTTACATATTGCGAATATCATGTCGGTGGCCACATCTGTCGGTGCTGATGCCATTCATCCCGGCTATGGTTTTTTGGCTGAAAATAGTGATTTTGCCGATGTGTGTTCGGCCGTTGGTGTTAAATTTATTGGGCCAAGCCCACAGGCCATTGAAAAGATGGGCGACAAGTCAACGGCGAAAGCCACGATGAAAGCGGCTGGAGTTCCCATTGTGCCTGGAACGGATGGCTTGATTAAAAGTTTGGATCAAGCTACTGCGATAGCCCGAGATGTCGGCTTTCCTGTGATTATAAAGGCTACTGCTGGTGGCGGGGGTAAAGGTATCCGGGTTGTGCAAAATGAAGAGGAATTGATTACAGCGATCTCCATTGCTGAGTCGGAGGCCGGTTCTGCCTTTGGTAATGCAGGCTTATACCTTGAAAAATATCTTGTCAGTCCGCGCCATATCGAGATTCAAGTGCTCGGTGACTCTTTTGGATCAGTGATTCACCTAGGAGAGCGGGATTGTTCTATTCAACGTCGCTTGCAAAAACTTGTTGAAGAAGCACCTTCGCCTGCGTTGACACCGCAATTGCGGGAAAGAATGGGACAAGCAGCTATTGCCGCCGCGCGTGCTGTTGATTATGAGGGCGCAGGAACCGTTGAATTCTTGCTTGATGAAGATGGATCGTTTTATTTTATGGAGATGAACACGCGCGTTCAGGTAGAACATCCAGTAACGGAATGGATTACGGGTGTTGATATCGTCAAAGAACAGATTCGCATCGCGTCCGGGTTGCCCTTATCCTTAAACCAAGAACAAGTCGAAGTTCACGGTCATGCCATGGAGTGTCGTGTTAATGCTGAAGACCCAGAAAAAAACTTCATTCCTTGTCCGGGCCTTATTACTGATTATCTAGCTCCAGGTGGTTTTGGTGTCCGTGTGGATAGTGCCGCATATCCGGGCTATACAGTTCCACCTTTTTATGATTCTATGATAGCTAAGGTCATCGTGTGGGCGCCTACGCGAAAAGAAGCCATTGATCGCATGAAACGTGCGTTGTCCGAATTTCAAGTGGGTGGCGTGAAGACGACGATTGGATTTCATCAACGTCTTCTTGAACACAAAGCTTTCGTAAAAGGGGATTTTAATACCCGTTTCCTTGAACAGCATAATGTGTAAACCATGACTTAAAAGGAGGAATACTACTTGGCGACAAACGGTGTGATGAAAGCAGAACTGGAATCCGGTGACATGGGAACGACGCAGATTGCAAATGATGTCATTGCCGTGATTGCAGGTTTGGCAGCGACAGAAGTGCGCGGTGTCTCTGATATGAGCGGAGGCTTAGCTGGTGGGATCGCTGAACGGTTAGGGCGCAAAAACTTAAGCAAAGGCGTTAAAGTCGAAGTATCTCCTGATGAACGTCAGTGCACGATTGATCTTTCTATTATTGCAGAGTATGGCTATCGTATTCCTGAAGTAGCTAGTGATATACAAGAAAGTGTTAAACGTGCCATCGAAGGTATGACAGGTCTTGAGGTGACGGCTGTCAATGTTAACGTCCTTGGCATCGCTTTTAAAGAAGAACATGACGAGGAACCAAAAGAAAGAGTTCGGTAAGGTGTGTGCATCATTAGGTACGAAACAAAGAGGTTAAGTCGTCTTAGCCTCTTTGTTTCGTCGTTTAATGATTGCCTTGTGAAGCGAATGATTGGAAAGGAAGAAAACGATGAGTGTCCTTGACCGAATTCTATTGCGTCTGTTCGCGTTCATTGGCGTAGTTTTTGCGATCTGGCTTGCCCTGTGGCTTTTTGGTGTACAGGCCGTGATTGAGGCTACGCGTACCGTCGTGTTTTTGGGAGGCTATTACAACCTCCTTGTGATTCTTGTTATTTTTGCGCTTGGTTTGCGTTATTTGTTCTTTCCTCTCACACGACGTACTATCCATTCGTTTGTAAAAGATACGGACGCTGGCGAAGTAAGGATCAGTTATGTTGCGGTACGCGAACTTGCGTCAAGGGCTGCAAAGCCAGTCCGTGGGGTCGAGCGGATCCACACGACAGTGGATGAGGGACGAAATGGTCTTGTCGTTTCCATCCGTGTACGCGCGGTGACGGGCGTTGATCTTACGGTCATGTGCAGTGAAATTCAAGAAACTGTGGCGCAAGCGGTCAAGCAGGCGACATCACTCAAAGTGGCTGCCGTTCATGTTCAAGTTGCGGACTTGTCAGCAGAGCCTGCACAACGATAATCCGGCGAGGTGAAGCGCGTGGATAAGTTTCTCGCATGGTTAGTATTCCTTAAAGGGATACAAAAACGTTGGTTTGGGATTGTTCTCGGCTTTGTTTGTTGGTTACTTATTGTATGGGTGGGTTTTTTTCCGACGCTCTTGCTCGCCATTCTTATGGCTTTAGGTTATGCTGTGGGTCATTTCATGGATGACCGAGCAGACTGGCAACAGATAATTTCTCGTATATGGCAATCTGATCATTTTGATCGATAATTGTGCTAGGAGTGGATAGTGTGAGTCGTCATGCGGCGCGAGAGCGAGTATTGCAGACGCTTTTTCAAATGGATTTAAATCGTCTGAGTCCTACGCAGGCAGCATCGTATACACATGCTCTGTTGGATGATGAACCAGAAGCTGATTATTTTGAAGGTCTGCTACAAGGTGTATTAAACAAAATGTCTTATATTGACGAACTCATCGGTCAGTATGCGCAGGATTGGACGATGGATCGCATGCCTGGTGTTGATCGCAACATATTGCGCATTGGTGCGTACGAACTTGTGTTTGAGAAAAACATTCCTGATGCTGTAGCTTTGGATGAAGCGGTGGAGCTAAGTAAACAATACGGGACAGAACAATCACCAAAATTTATCAATGGTGTTTTAGCTGGCGTTCTTCGAGATCTTGAAGATATTAAAAAAAATGTGCAAGGAATGCAAGCGACGTGAGCGGAGTTTTTGTTGGTATAGACACAAGCAATTATACGACGTCTGTTTGCGCGATCGACGAGAATGGTAATGTTTTGCATGAGGCAAGGCAAGTTTTAACCGTGCCATTAGGTAAGCGCGGATTACAACAATCCCAGGCATTGTACCAACATGTTACAACGCTACCTACGATGCTTGATGACTTACGTAATGCCGTTTCATCTCGTTCGATTGTGAGAGTAGCTTCCAGTACCCGTCCACGCTCGCGGGAAGGCTCTTTTATGCCAGTTTTTCAGGCAGGTATCCTGACTGGTCACGCACTGGCGGTTGCAAGTGAGCAATCGATGATAGAAACGACTCATCAGGCAGGACATATCGCAGCAGGTGTTGCAACCGCTGCTATGCCTGATAGGATGGAACAGCCATTTGCCGTGATCCACTTGTCAGGCGGCACAACAGATGTGCTAATTGCACACAGCAACATGAGGGATTTTGGTGTAAAAGAATGGGTGAGTGGGCAGGACCTCCATGTGGGGCAAATGGTGGATCGCATCGGCGTACAATTGGGGTTCTCTTTTCCGGCAGGAAAACAATTGGAACAATTAGCTCGTCAAGTCGATCAGGATCTAGAGATTCCTGTGATCCCGTCTTCTGTACAACGTGGTGTCCCTAGTTTCTCTGGACCTTTGACGCATGCTGGCAAACTCATTGAAGCTGGCGTTAATCCGATGTTGGTTGCTTCAGGTGTTTTTCGGTGTATTGCGAACACGGTCGAAAAAATGATTCGTCATATGTACGATCAGACGGGTATTCGTCAGATTCTACTCGTGGGCGGAGTTGCCTCTAGTGTGTTACTAAAAGAACGACTTTTGAGCCGTTTTGATGGTGCGCCGCAACAGTTGTATTTTTGTGACTCGCACTATGCTTCCGATAACGCGTTGGGTGTAGCCCTCATCGCAAAGAATGCATGGAACTGGTAACTCGTAGTACAAAGTAGCTAGTACGCCTGTGCCGTCTATAGTATACTGGTGGACATGTTGTTTTATTGATGTAAGTAACGAAACGGAGGAAATGGTATTATGCAGGGACATATTGATGAAAAAATCTATGATATTACGATAATCGGTGGTGGCCCTATCGGCTTATTTGCTTCCTTTTACGCGGGCATTCGGGATGCTAGCACGAAAATCATCGACAGCTTGCCGCAGCTTGGAGGCCAACTTAGGGAGTTATACCCTGAAAAATATATTTATGACGTTGCTGGATTTCCAAAAGTCCGTGCGCTTGATCTTGTTCATCAACTGACCGAACAGGCTGAACAGTATCATCCTGCTGTATGCTTAAATGAAAAAGTGATCTCGGTGCATAAACGTGAGTCTGACCATGTGTTTGAATTGCTGACGGATCGTAATGTGACACATCTTTCGCGCTCTGTCGTTGTGACTGCGGGTATTGGAGCTTTTACGCCAAAGTCATTGCCTGCAGAGAATGTAAATCGCTTTGAGGGTAATGGTGTTTACTATTATATTGACGATTTGAGTAAATTTGCTGATACCAAAGCCTTGGTGGTTGGTGGTGGCGATTCCGCAGTTGATTTTGCTTTAATGTTACGACGCGTAGCAAAAAGCGTGACGCTCATTCATCGTCGTGATCAATTTAGAGCTCACGAAGAAAATGTAAAAGCACTTTTAGCTTCCAGTGTAGATGTTAAGACGTTTTATGAGTTAAAAGTGGTACATGGTGATAGCCATATAACAGGTGCGACGATCATAGACAATCGCAGCAAAGAAACTATGGATATCGATGTCGATGTGGTTGTCGGAACTCTTGGCTTTTCTGCTTCGTTAGGCCCTATTACGGATTGGGGATTGACGATTGAAGATAACGCGATTGTGGTTGATACGCGGATGGGGACGAATATTCCCGGTATTTTTGCGGCAGGTGACATTGTAACGTATCCGGGAAAGATCAAATTGATTGCAACAGGATTTGGCGAAGCTCCAACCGCAGTGAATAACGCAAAACTGTATCTGGATCCTGAATCAAAGTTACATCCGGGCCATAGTAGTAGCAGAAAATCCTAAGGGGAGTTCACTTGTGGCGCATCTTATCGATGGTAAAAAATGGGCGAAAGTGAGTCGTGAAGAAACGACAGCAGCAGTGAAACAATTGTTACATGCAGGTATTCAGCCGGGGTTGACTGTCGTTCTCGTCGGGGACAATCCCGCATCGCAAACGTATGTTCGCGGTAAGGAAAAAGCTGCGACAGAAGTGGGTATGCGTTCTACTGTGTTGCGTCTGCCCAACGAGATCAGTCAAACTGAACTGGTGGCTGTCGTACAAAAACTTAATCAAGATCCCACTGTTCATGGTATTTTAGTACAATTGCCACTTCCGTCTCAAATTGATGAAAATGTGATTGTTGCTTCCATTGATCCAAACAAGGATGTCGATGGGTTTCATGCTGTCAATGTAGGGGCTCTGTCACTTGGGTTACCGGGATTTGTGGCGTGTACACCACTTGGTGTTATGCGTCTATTGGCTTATGAGCATATTGCTGTCGAGGGTAAGCATGCTGTCGTTGTTGGACGATCCAATATCGTTGGTAAACCGATGGCACAATTACTCTTGAAGGCCAATGCAACGGTGACGATATGCCATTCAAAGACGGCTGATTTGGCAGCTTTGACGCGTTTGGGAGACATTGTTATTGCTGCCGTGGGTAAAGCCAACCTGATTACGGGTGACATGATCAAACCCGGCGCCATCGTTATTGATGTCGGTATGAATCGCTTGGATAATCGCTTAGTGGGCGACGTGGATTTTGCATCAGTCGAGCCAGTGGCAAGTGCGATTACACCAGTTCCGGGCGGAGTAGGCCCGATGACTATTGCCACCTTGTTATACAATACCGTTCAAGCTGCAACAAAAGTCCTTTGATTGCGAGTGATACCTTTGACGGTATATTCGGTAATTGAAGTCACACAAATTATCAAACAAATGATTACTTCTACCGCACCCTTGCAAGATCTGACGATACGCGGAGAGATTTCCAATTTTAGCAAACCAGCAAGTGGACATATGTATTTCACACTAAAAGATGAAAAAGCCAGGCTTCGCATTGTGATGTTTGCAGGCAAAGCCCGGTTTTTGCGTTTTCGACCGACTGATGGCATGAGTGTGATCGTACATGGTGCCCTTGACGTTTTTGAACGTTCAGGCGACTATCAATTGTACGCCGATGACTTGCAACCAGATGGACTAGGTGCGTTGTTTCTCTCTTTTGAGCAGGTTAAGGAACGGTTACTGGCTGAGGGTTTGTTTGATGCCCAAAAGAAAAAATCTTTGCCGTCTTTTCCAAAGGCTGTCGCACTTGTCACTTCCGCAACGGGCGCCGCTGTTCGTGATATGATCATCACTTTGCGCCGTAGGTACCCGCTTGCAAATGTGTATGTCATTCCTGTAGCTGTTCAAGGCGATGATGCCCCTAATCAAATAGCACAAGGGATCCATGTGGCCGATAAGTACCAACTTGCTGATGTTATGATTGTCGGACGTGGTGGCGGATCCTTTGAAGAATTGTTTTCTTTTAACACAGAGATTGTGGCTCGCGCCATCGCCGCTGCAAAAATGCCTGTGGTTTCCGCTGTGGGTCATGAAACGGATACGACAATTTCTGATTTTGTAGCCGATATCCGGGCTGCCACACCAACTGCTGCGGCAGAGTTAGTCAGCCCGGATGCCGCTCAGTTATTGCAGCATGTCGAGCGTTTGCAAATGCGGTCGCAAGACGCCATAACGCAACGAATTGTTACGTTGCATACCCATGTAGACACGCTGGCTAAAACGCGTTTTTTGACCGATCCGATGCGGTTTGTTAGTGTTCGGCAAGAAGGAATTGATCGTCTTGAAAAACATCTTCAAGAGTTGCTTCGAAATGAAATTGCAAAGCGTCAAAAGAGGCTGACATCTCTTGAATTGCGCTTCGCGCATGTAACTCCTACACGGAGGTTAGATGTAGCGCATGTGCGCCTACAATCGTTACACGATCGTTTACAATTAGCACTAAAAGGCAACATGCAAAATAGCACAACAAGATTAGGGGCAACAATTGAACGGCTTGAATTGTTAAGTCCCTTGTCTGTGATGAAACGGGGATATGCAGTCGTTTATGATCAATCCAAGCGTGTTTTAGCTAGTGCGATCACAGTACAACCAGGTGATACGATTCGTGTCGATATGTCTGATGGTTGGCTGGATTGTCAAGTATGGGGGGTCTATGACCGTGACTGACGAAAATTTATCTTTTGAAGCGGCTCTGGGCTTGTTAGAGGATGTTGTACGCGCCCTTGAAGCCGGAGAATTGGCACTTGATGATGCCATAGAGCGGTTTCAAACGGGCATGCAACTTGTACGCCTGTGTCGAGAAAAATTACACTTCGCAGAACAAAAGGTAGAAATTGTTATGGCCACAGAGAGTGGCATAGAAACTCGACCGTTTGAAGTAAAGGAGTAGGCTATGGGCGATGTTGCAGCAGTTCTACAAAATTACACGGCTTTTATCGATCAGGAAATGGACCGCTATCTACCTTCATCAACGACTTATCCACAAGCGCTCATGGAGTCTATGCGATATAGCGTCTTTGCTGGTGGCAAGCGGTTGCGCCCGGGGCTTGTCTTAGTGACGGCAAAAGCGTGTCGAGCCACTGAGCGTGTGGCCGTGGTTCCGGCATGCGCATTAGAGTTTGTACACACGTACTCATTAATTCACGATGATCTACCAGCTATGGATGATGACGATTATCGACGTGGTAAATTAACCAATCATAAAGTTTTCGGTGAAGCTCACGCTGTTCTAGCGGGTGATGCATTGCTGACCCTTGCTTTTGAACTTTTGACGACAGGTGAGCTGACAGATGCGATTAAGGTGCGCCTTATATCAGAATTGGCTGTGGCAAGTGGAGCGTTTGGCATGGTGGGTGGGCAAGCAGCTGATATCTTGCAAGAAGGGCGCACAGTGAGTAAACGTGATGTTGAATATATTCATCGCCATAAAACCGGTGCCTTACTGCGAGCATCCGTACGAATGGGCGCGATTTGTGCTGATGCTGCACCAGATTTGTTGCAAGCTTTAACAAGCTATGCTGAGGCTGTAGGTCTGGCATTTCAAATTGCAGACGATATCTTAGACGTAATCGGTGATGCAAAGACGCTGGGCAAAGAAACGGGTGCTGATGTGGCTTTACAAAAGGCAACCTGGCCTGCGCTTTTTGGAATCGAAGCATCGCAGGCAAAAGTAGATCAATTGACGAAACAGGCTTTAGACATTTTGCCCGATGCCTCCTCATCTTTTGATCCGTCACAGTTGGCGGAGATAGCTGTTTGGTTGAGTCACCGAGATTATTAAGTTTTCCTTCCACACGTTCCCACGCGTAAGAGTGCTACGGTTCGGCGACAATAGTGTCCGGAGGTGTTGAACAATGACAGTGGGAATCAAATTGCAACAAACCATTGCATCAGCAGAATCGGTAGCAGCCAGTTTAAAGACGTTTGCCCTAGACACGCAAGATCAACAGGCTAAACAAATGTTTACCCAGTTATCGCAGTCCATGGACAACACGGTTGCTACCCTTCAATCACGGTTGAATTTTGTTCAGCAACAAGAACCGCAATATCGTCAGCAGTAATTTTCGTTTTTTTCTTTGGCATGACAGCATGGCTTCGGCAAATTGATGCCACAGCCATGCTATGCTATACTTTTTGAACAGTATGATATAACTAGTATAGACTATATGGCGTTGCGGCTTGTTG
>DAHWJX010000097.1:0-6788 GCA_027343965.1 Caryophanales bacterium
CCACGAGTGGATACTTGAACGTGAGTAAGGATGGGATAGGATGAATGTTGCGTTCAATAACACGAGAGAATTTGACATCATAGCCATAGGGAGGGCGGCCATTGACCTTAATTCCGTTGAATACAATCGCCCTATGGAAGAAACACTTACTTTTTCGAAGTACGTAGGCGGCAGTCCGGCGAACATCGTGATTGGCGCCTCCAAGCTAGGATTGAATACAGGATTCATTGGAAAGGTTTCGGATGATCAACATGGGCGCTTCATTGAACAGTTCATGCGCCATGCGGGCGTCGATACCACAGGCATGGTGATCGATCTCGAAGGGCATAAAACAGGACTTACATTTACTGAAATCAAGAGCCCCAACGAGTGCAGTATCCTGATGTACCGTGAGGAAGTGGCTGATCTTTACCTGGCTACATCTGAAGTGCAAGAGAATTACATCAAACGGTCAAAAATTCTCCTGATCTCAGGGACAGGTCTTGCGATGAGTCCGTCGCGAGAAGCGGTGTTAAAAGCGCTAAGTCTGGCAAGGAATAACGACGTAAAAGTAGTTTTTGAATTGGATTACCGCCCATACACGTGGAAATCTAGAGAAGAAACCGCAGTTTATTACTCTCTTGTAGCAGAACAATCCGATATTGTCATTGGTACACGCGATGAATACGATGCGTTGGAAAACCGCTCGGAGGTAGGCGACAATGCACTGACCGTTCGTCATTTATTCGCTCACTCGCCAGAGATGGTGGTGATCAAGCATGGAACGAGCGGATCTTATGCCTATTTGAAAACCGGGGAAGTGTACCGCGCAGAGGCCTTTAAATCAAACGTTTTAAAAACGTTTGGTGCTGGCGACTCGTACGCTGCTGCTTTTTTGTTTGCCATACTGTCTAACAAAGACGTTGCAACCGCTTTGCAATATGGCAGCGCTGCCGCAGCTATTGTGGTAAGTCGACACAGTTCTTCGGAGGCGATGCCGACTGTGGCGGAAATCGAGCAATTGATCACACAATGAGGTGAATAAGATGCGGATCATTCGTTTAACAACGGCTCAAGCACTCGTCAAGTTTCTAAATGCGCAGTATCTACACGTGGATGATGAGGAATTTCCTTTTGTAGAAGGGATTTTTAGCATATTTGGTCACGGTAATGTGCTTGGTATAGGCCAAGCGCTTGAACAGGATTCAGGTCACCTGAAAATTATTCAGGGAAAAAATGAACAGGGGATGGCGCTCGCTGCCGTTGCTTACAGCAAGCAAATGCTGCGACGCAAAATCTATGCGGTATCTACCTCTGTGGGACCGGGATCGGCCAACCTGGTGACGGCTGCCGCAACAGCGTTGGCGAATAACATTCCTGTCTTGTTATTGCCTGCTGACACCTTTGCAACGCGCCAACCCGATCCCGTTTTGCAGCAGGTCGAACAGGAATACAGCGCGGCTATAACCACCAATGACAGCTTAAAGCCAGTAAGCAGGTACTGGGATCGCATTACCCGTCCTGAACAACTGATGTCCAGTCTGCTACGGGCATTTGAGGTGTTGACTGATCCGGCAAGAGGGGGACCTGCGACAATATGCCTCGCACAAGACGTGGAAGGCGAAGCGTATGACTTTCCGGAGGAATTCTTTCAAAAGCGTGTGCATTACGTGGATCGCAAAGCGCCGACCGCCCGGGAAATAAACGGCGCGGCGCAACTCGTCAAGAGCAGTCAGAGGCCGATCATTGTGATCGGCGGTGGCGCAAAATATTCTGAGGCTAACGATATACTAAGGGAAATTTCTGAAAGGCACAATATTCCTCTTGTGGAAACGCAGGCGGGTAAATCGGCGGTCCCTTCCACGTTCAAAAACAATCTGGGTGGTTTAGGAATCACGGGAACCCTTGCCGCGAATAAGGTGGCACGGCAGACGGATTTGATTATCGGTGTTGGCACGAGGTATACGGATTTTTCCACATCGTCGAAAACCGCGTTTGACTTCAGCAAGGCTCGTTTCTTGAATATCAATGTCAGCCGCTTACAGACTTATAAACTGGATGCCTTTCAGGTGGTTGCTGACGCAAAAACAACCCTGGAACAGTTGGCTGCCTTGTTGGGCGATTATGTAAGTGACTATGGCGATGAACTGGTTGCCTTGAAAGCAGAATGGTTGGCAGAGCGCGAACGGCTCGCCAACGTGACCTTTACCAGGGAGAATTTTGTTCCTGAAATTAAGAACCAGTTTTCACAAGAAGTGTTAAACGAGTATGCAGATGCCTTGGAGACGGAGCTAGCGCAAACCACGGCCCTTATTGCCATCAACGAAGCGATTGCGCCCGACAGCGTTGTGGTCGGTTCGGCAGGGTCGCTCCCTGGCGATTTGCAGCGCTTATGGAATCCGGTGATGCCCAATACCTATAACGTCGAATATGGGTATTCGTGCATGGGCTATGAAATTGCGGGGGCGCTTGGCGTTAAACTGGCGGAACCGACGAAAGAAGTATATTCATTTGTTGGCGATGGCAGTTTTCTCATGTTACACTCTGAACTTTTAACCTCTATACAATACCACCACAAAATCAACATTTTGCTGTTTGACAATTCGGGGTTTGGCTGTATCAGCAATTTACAAATGGAAAACGGCAGTGAAGGGTTCTTTTGCGAATTTCGCAATCATGATCACCGGATCGTCAACGTGGATTATGCGAAAATCGCCGAAGGATATGGTGCAAAAGTGTATCGCGTCAAAACCGTGGAGGAATTGCATGCGGCCCTGGCTGATTCAAGGCAACAAGATGTAACCACTTTGATTGAGATGAAAGTTCTTCCGAAAACGATGTCGGATGGTTACGAAAGTTGGTGGCATGTCGGACTTGCCGCACAGGCAGATCGCGAGAGCATTATTAAGGCATATGAACAGCAACGCCAAAATCTATTGAACGCAAAACAATATTAATCAAGGAAGGACTCCTCTTCTCATGGAACAACAGATCTTGTGGGGCATTGCCCCGATCGGCTGGCGCAATGATGATATTCCGGAAATTGGGGCTGGCAATACGCTGGGTCATGTACTTGGCGACATCGTGGTGGCGGGATTTCAGGGGACCGAAGCGGGAGGCTTTTTTCCTGAAGCGAGCGTATTAAAAAAAGAGATTAAGTTGCGAAACCTCAGGATTGCCGGGAAATGGTTCAGCAGCTACCTCATTTCCGATGGCCTTGACGCAACAGCAAACGCGTTTCGCCAACACTGTGCGTATTTACAAGAAGTAGATGCGGACGTCGCGGTTGTCTCTGAGCAAACTTACAGTATACAGGGCAGCGATAAAAATGTTTTTACGGAAAAACCATATTTCACGGATGTCGAGTGGGAAACATTATGTGCTGGACTTGATGAACTAGGTCAAGTGGCCAAACAATATCAACTCAAATTAGTGTATCACCATCACATGGGAACCGGAATTCAAACCATCGAAGAAATCGATCGGTTGATGGCCGGCACGAATCCAGAGCTTGTGCACTTGTTGTATGACACCGGCCACATCTACGTTTCCGACGGCGATTACATGACCTTGCTTAAGAAACACGTCAGTCGCGTCAAGCATGTTCATTTTAAGGATGTCAGAGAAGATATTCTTAAAGAATGCAAAGCGACAGGAAAGTCTTTTTTACAGTCTTTTTTACACGGTATGTTTACAGTCCCCGGAGACGGCGTAATTGATTTTACGAAGCCCTATCGGTTGTTGCGAGACGTGGGGTATCAAGGCTGGATAATCATTGAGGCTGAGCAGGATCCGGCGGTTGCTCATCCGCTCGAATATGCGCTAAAAGCGAGAACATACATTGACAATGCATTAAATGTAAACCACAGGAGGTAGATAAGATGACCATGAAATTCGGTGTTATTGGTACGGGAGCAATCGGTAAAGAACATATTAACCGCATTACAAACACGCTTTCGGGAGGGAAAATCATAGCTGTCACCGACGTGAATCAAGAGTCGGCCAAACAAACTGTTGAGCAGTACCAATTAGATGCTGCTGTATATCCGGACGATCAGTCATTGCTGTCAGATCCGAACGTGGATGCCGTGCTCGTTACAAGCTGGGGACCTGCCCACGAGGAAAGCGTTTTGGCTGCGATCGAAGCCGGGAAATACGTGTTTTGTGAAAAACCGCTTGCCATTACAGCTGATGGCGCGTTAAACATCGTGAAAGCAGAAATGGGGCATGGGAAACGCCTGGTTCAGGTCGGATTTATGCGCCGTTACGATAGCGGCTATGTGCAACTCAAGGAGGCGCTTGACAGCCGTGATTTTGGCGATCCTTTGCTCATTCACTGTGCGCATCGCAACAAGAGCGTTGATGAAAAATACACCAATGACATGGCCGCCAATGATACGTTGATTCACGAAATCGACGTCCTGCACTGGTTGGTCAACGATGATTACGAATCTGTACGCGTGATGTATCCCAGGAAAACCAAACATGCTCTGTCGCATCTTCAGGATCCGCAACTTTTTTTCTTGCAGACGAGAGGCGGCATCATGATCACTGTCGAGGTGTTCGTCAATTGCCAGTATGGATACGACATCCAGTGTGAAGTGGTGTGTGAGGAAGGTACGATAAAACTGCCGGAAGTACCGAGTATTGTAACGCGAAAAGCGGCAAAATTGGCAACGGGTGTGTTAATCGATTGGAAGCAGCGGTTTCTTGATGCTTACGATAAAGAATTGCAACACTTTATGGATACCATTCGCGCTACGGGTGAACCGCACGGCCCGACGTCATGGGATGGATACATCGCAGCCATCACGACGGATGCGTGTGTCAAAGCCCAAAAATCAGGGGAAATGGAAGTAGTCAAATTAGAAAAAAGGCCTAATTTTTATCGTTAATTAACCGAAGAAGGGACGGGATAGCGAATGAATATCGCGGCAATGTTCGACTATGCGGGTGAACGACTGCAACATGTTTTGTTTGCAGATACGTTCAATCACAAAGCGGCGAATGGTTTGCGTTACATCGTCAACCCGCCAGGCGCTGAGGTAACGATTCATCAATATTTCAAAAACTGAAATCAATGAACTTTGATGGAATTGCTACTAGTTCAGTGTTTGCCTGGGTCGATAAGGCCGATGAGTCGAGTCGATTTATGCTGCAAAAAATGAGAGAAGGACTTGGACTTTAACTATTGTCAAACAAATGGTTGCGATAACATGTAGAGGCTTTGAATGAAGATGCTAGGGGAGGACATATTTGTGACATTAGTTTCTATAGAAGATATGCTGATCAAGGCGAAAGCAGGTAAGTATGCCGTTGGACAATACAGTATCAACGGCTTGCAATGGATACGGGGTATTTTGCAAGCGGCGGAAGCGGAACGCGCGCCGGTGATTCTCGGCGCTTCTGACAGAATGGTGGATTTTTTGGGCGGATTTAGCGTCATTGTGGCCATGGTCAACGCGTTGCTGGATGAAATGGCAATATCGGTACCTGTGGCGCTGCATCTGGATCATGGGGTGAGTGTTGAACGGTGCAAGATGGCGATAGACGCTGGGTTCAGTTCTGTGATGATTGATGGTTCGCATTTTCCTATTGAGCAAAATATCGCTATGACCAAGGAAGTGGTCGATTACGCTCGCTCTAGGAATGTGTCTGTAGAGGCGGAAGTGGGGACAGTGGGCGGAATGGAGGATGGACTGATTGGCGGAATCAAGTACGCAGATCCAAAGGAGTGTCTGAGTCTGGTTAAGGAAACTGGAGTTGAAGCATTGGCGGCAGCACTTGGCTCTGTACACGGTGAGTATCATGGTGAACCCAAGCTTGGGTTCAGTGAAATGAAAATCATATCAGCACTGGTTGAGGTGCCACTAGTTCTTCATGGAGCTTCTGGTATCCCGCCTCATCAGATCCAAAAGTCTATTGAATACGGGCATGCCAAAATTAACATCAATACGGAATGCATTCAGGCGTGGACGCTCGCTGTTCGCGCGGTGCTTGCGAACGACACTAAGTTGTACGCGCCGCGATCCATTTTGACACCGGGGCGAGAAGCGATTGTCGATACTGTCAAGCAAAAAATGCGGGAGTTTAATACCAGTCATAAATCTTGAAATGTAGCGAAACAACTACCACTCGGATTTTTGGAGCACCGAAAATGCTATCTTGCTCACGGTGAATCCGAGTAATTTCCTGGCTAATTTTTTATTGCGATTACTTACCCATTTATACAACGCCGATTTACCTACACCCTATTCACTTGTAGTTTCAGACGGTGTTTTTTCTTGGTGATACAGTTCAACAATCATGGCCATAAACCCCTGCAAGTGCTTTCTTACGTGTTCACTAACTCATACTATGGTTATGGCATGACAATCTCGATATTGTGATTTTTGGCGTATTCCAAATATTTTTCCTCAGGCGCTCTATTTGTGACCAGATAATCGATTTCTGACAAACTGCAATATGTCATCAAACTCTGTTTTCCAAATTTTCCATGGTCGATCAATAAAAATGTGGTCGAACTTTTTGCCACGGCCATTTTCTTTAATTCGCTTTCAACCGGAGAGGCGTTTGTCACACCGTTTACTAAAGAGACACCAGTCGATGCCATGAATGCCTTATTGATGTTATATGCTTCGAAAAAATCAATCTTCTTCAAACTGGTAAATGAATTTGTTTTTCTTTCCAGTGTTCCGCCAATGGAGATGATAGTCAAATTATCATAAGGCAGCGAGTTAATAATAAACGTCAGGTTATTGGTAATGATAGTAAGCTCTCTGTTTTTTAAAAACTCAAACATTTCGTAC
>DAHWJX010000018.1:0-29563 GCA_027343965.1 Caryophanales bacterium
CATGCCTGCTCCACCGATTCCCACAAAGTGAAAAAGGGGTCTGTGTTTCTGCTGTAATTCCGCGTGTTCTACCGCCACTTGGTGTCCACCTCACACATGCATTCAAGGTACAGCATATCACATTACAACTCGTCTGGCTTCTGCAATCGTATAGAGCGAACCTGATACGACAATGGTATCCGTTGCCTGATGCGTCGATACCCATTGTTGTGCCAACAGTAAAGCATCCTCCACGAAAGCTGCACAATCTACATGAATCCCTCTGTGCCCTACTCGATCAGTAATCCATGAAGCAAGTGTGTCGTGGGGCAATTTTCGCGCCGTATGTGGTGGTTCCGTCGCAACCACATAACACGCACCAGGTAAAATCTCCTCTAAAATACCTGCCACATCTTTATCTTTTAGGACACCGAGCACTAAAACGTAACGCGTCGTACCGATTGATAAAAGTCCCAATTTTAAAGCTTTTGCACCAGCAGGATTATGCGCTCCATCAAGCAAAATTTTCGGATCATGCGCGACAATTTCCATTCGCCCAGGCCACTTGGTCGAACGCAAGCCTTCACGAACTGACTCATCAGATATTTGATATCCAACTTCTTGCAAACATTCAATCGTAGCAAGAGCCGTCGCTGCATTTTGCGCCTGATGAGGTCCCAGCAAAGACATCTGCAGACCGTAAAAATCGCGATGTCGTCCAAAAAATGTAAATCGTTGCAAGCTCTCTAGAGTAAAAGCATCCTCAATAGCCCAACGAAAATCATACATACTGCGATAGAGCGCACTGGCCTTATCCGATGCGACACGGGAAATCACATCAAGCGATGCACCAGAAGCTCCTGTTACTATAGGTACATTCTCCTTTATGATTCCCGCTTTATCCCAAGCAATTTGTTCAACGCGATCACCAAGAATTTTCGTGTGATCCAAGGCGACATTGGTGATAACAGACACGTCTGGGGTAACAACATTCGTAGCGTCATACCGCCCGCCGAGTCCCGTTTCCCACACAACAACATCGACGTTCTGTTTCTTAAAATACAAAAGAGCCATGACAGTCGATACTTCAAATTCAGTTGGCTGTATCTCCTCGTCATCAGATAAAGTTTCAATGACCGCCTTTACCTGATTGGCACAAAGGACAAGATCCTGCTCGCCGATCCTTTCTCCATTGACTGACATCCGTTCAGCATAATGTGTCAAGGATGGGGAGATATATTGTCCGACCCGGTAGCCTGCGCGTTGTAAGATGCTAGATAAAAAAGCACACGTCGAACCTTTACCATTCGTGCCAGCGACATGAACAAAATGCAAGGATCGGTCCGGATTGGCCAGAGCATCGAGCAAATGCATGGTGCGCAAAAGTCCGGGGCGGATGCCAAAACGTTGTCTGGATGATAGAAAATCCAAAACCTCGGCTACTGTTACCCATGGGCTCATGATTTTACCATCCTATTCATCACCTTGTCCTAGTGTCACTCTGAAAGCGATGCGAGCATCGCAATTACCTTATCGCGCTTTTCCTCGTAATCGCGGAGTTTTTCCCGCTCCTTTTGAACGACATCTTCAGGCGCACGTTCTACAAAAGAGGGATTTTCTAGTTTTTTAACTAAACGCATGACTTCGAATTCGAAATTTTGTTTTTCTTTTAGTAACCGTTCACGTTCTGCTACTTTATCGATAAGACCCTCCATGGACAGCATGACTTCAACGTCGGTTAACACTGCCACTAACCGTTCCTGAGGCACATGCGGCGCCGTTTCGATCACAAGACTGGCGGGATTACATAACCGTTCGATATAAGGTGCAGTACTTTTCACCATGGCAAGTCGCTCATCACTTACTTTCAAAATGATAGGGACCTGTTTCGACAGCGGCAAATTAGCATCATGACGAAGCGTACGAACAGCGCGAATGATATCCATAATGAGATTCATCGAAGCCATTGCATCGCTATCGATCCATGCTCCATCGAGATGAGGAAACTCAGCTTTCATGATGGTTTCGCCATCCGTCGGCAAAGCCTGCCATATTTCTTCAGTAACAAATGGCATCATGGGATGCAATAAACGCAACGATTGGTCCAGTACAAAGACTAGTGTTTCTTTCGCGGATACTTTCTTCTCTTCATTTTGTCCATATAAATGAACTTTTGACGTTTCAATGTACCAATCACAAAAATCATTCCAGAAAAATTCGTAGATCGCTTTTCCGGCTTCCGCAAAGTCAAAAACTTCCAATTGTGTCGTCACTACATGGATAGTTTCATCCAAGCGATGCAGGATATAACGATCAACCACATCAAGTTGATCTTTTTGCGGTACCCGTACCCTTGCGACATCGGCCGTATTCATGGTAACAAAGCGAGCTGCATTCCAAATCTTTGTAACAAGGCCTTGCGCACTCTCCATACGTTCCGTATAAAATCGCATGTCCTGACCAAGAGTGGCCCCCGTCACCAGCATAAAACGCAAAGCATCCGCACTGTATTGATCAATCACTTCCATGGGATCAATGCCGTTGCCAAGACTCTTTGATAACTTCCTGCCTTGTACGTCTCGCAAAAGACCATGCATCAACACATGACGAAATGGCGCCTTTTCAGTAAAAGCTAATGACGTAAAAATCATGCGTGCTACCCAAAAATAAATGATGTCAAAACCGGTCACAAGCACTTGCGTCGGAAAATAGCGCTGTAAATCATCCGTCTTATCTGGCCAACCCATCGTTGAAAATGGCCATAACGCTGAAGAAAACCATGTATCAAGCACGTCCTCATCCTGATGAAGATGTGTTGATCCACACGCTCTACACACTTGAGGGTCTTCGCGCGAAACGATAACTTCATGACAATCATCGCAATAAAAAGCGGGAATGCGATGTCCCCACCACAATTGGCGGGAAATACACCAATCTTTAATGTTATCTAACCAATGTGTATAAATCTTCGAAAAACGTTCTGGCACAAAACTGACATCGCCTTGATCAACAGCTTTTTGCGCAGGCATGGCCAATGGTTCCATTTTTACAAACCACTGCGTTGATAACCAAGGTTCGATCACCGTACCACAACGTTCACAATGACCAACAGCGTGCATGTGACTTTCCTTTTGCAAAATACCTAACGCGTTTAACTCTTCTTCGATCTTTTTGCGAGCCGCAAAACGATCCATTCCTGCAAATGGCCCTGCATGGTCATTTAGCGCACCTGTCTTCGTCATCACATTGATCGCTTTGAGATGGTGACGCAAACCCACCTCAAAGTCGTTTTGATCATGAGCGGGCGTGATCTTCACAGCACCTGTACCAAACTCTTTCTCGACATACTCATCAGCGATTACCGGAATTTCACGATGAATAAACGGTAAGATGAGTTTTTTGCCGATCACATGCTGGTAACGTTCGTCATCAGGGTGTACAGCGACAGCCACGTCGCCAAACATCGTTTCAGGGCGCGTGGTAGCGATCGTCAAAGCACCCGTACCGTCGGCAAATGGATACGCGACATGATATAAGGCTCCCGACGTTTCCACGTGTTCGACTTCGATATCCGACAACGCTGTTTCACAACGTGGACACCAATGAATGATGTAATTACCCCGATAAATGAGCCCTTTTTCATAAAAGCGGACAAAAACTTCGCGTACAGCTTTCGACAGACCCTCATCCATCGTAAATCGTTCGCGTGAAAAATCACAGGACGCACCGAGCCGTTTCAATTGCTGTCGAATCGTTGCGGCGTATTCTTCCTTCCAATCCCACACGCGTTTCACAAACGCCTCACGGCCAAGATCATGGCGCGTTTTTCCCTCTGTCTTTAACAATTGCGCTTCGACGCGCGTCTGTGTCGCAATGCCAGCATGATCCATACCAGGCATCCAGAGCGCATCAAACCCTTGCATGCGCTTCATACGAATCAAAAGATCTTGCATCGCATTGTCGAGTGCATGCCCAATATGCAACACCCCCGTCACATTTGGAGGTGGCATGACAATTGAATAGGGTTTCTTCGTCTTATCGTTTCCCGCTTTAAAAAAACCTTTTACAAGCCACCAATCGTACAGTCGACCTTCCATTTCCTGCGCGTTATATGTGCCTAATGCAGGCCTTTCATCTGCGATACGGCTTTCCATAGCCCATTTCCTCCCTAAAATACAAAACCGCCCTTCTATCGAAGGACGAAAGTCAAACTCTCGCGGTACCACCTTACTTTTGCGCAGGATCATTATCCATGCACAACACTTCATGGCGATACGGAACCACCCGATAGCCTTTTCGAAGAGGGACGACATTCTACGAAAAAGGCGCAAAGGGTTTTCAGCCAAGACCCTTCTCTCTAATGCGCCGCAATCCGTGTACTCTTTCCCCAAGCTACATGGTATAGACAATGGATACTTTTAGGTATTATACGCATGGCAGATAGCACAGGTCAAGATCTACGATCTTCTCCGTTTGCGCTTTTTTCGACTTTTCCCATGAGAAGGAAGGCTTGGTGCTCCCCGAGCAATTCGAACAACCGGTTTTTCTTCTTTCGCAGTAGCTGTCAAACCCAACTTCACACGTCGTTTATCCGCCCAATCAGCCATCCACGTCGTCAGCCACGCCACAAACAACGCAAAAATAATATCGAGTACACCAGAAGTCAACATGCTCATACGGACAGGCCAATAGGTACCCGTTTCAAACATCAGCATAATCGCTGCAGCTACAAGTCCACCAACAATACCGCCGATCCAGCCTTGAATGGCGCGGTTGGTTTTCGTACGCTGAACCACGATATATGGTGCAAGAAATGTGGATAATCCCAGACTCATATTGACACCGTTAGCAGGATCACCCGTTGAAAAAACACCAGCCACACCGCCGATCGCTCCTAGGGCGACGCCACTCATGGCAATCGTTCGCCAGCGCCAACCTGCTGGTGGCGGAGACAAAAGTGTTGCCTGTGAATTGGCGCGAGTCCTTGCTTGAGCTTTGAGACGCGCTCGTTTCTCCACGATAAGACACCCATTTCTCTGTACAAAATTTCCTGCACGTGAATCTTTGTTCATCATACCACGGAGAGCGATAGGAAGAAAAGACGCACCATCAGGAAGTTCAAATCATAGCCTAACTTTATGCAACCGTACATGGAGGGCAATCCTATGCCAAACTTCTTCGCTCCACTAGCTCGTTTTGCCAAAGTCATTTTATTAGGTTGTATTTTTCTAACGATGCTGCAGATGTTATTTTTTCCATCCATTATCAACTTACTAATACTAGCCGGACTCATTACGGTGCTTGTTGCCTTTTTTCTGGGCGGGTAAGATCACTGTATGTCGACTTTCGTCATGCAGGCGACCCGACTTCAAGGTCGCCTGCAGCGTCTACGATCTCACTGGAATGTATAGTAAGCTACCCATTGGCAGTCCTTCTTGTGTCAATGGATTTGCTCTGAGTAAATCATCTAGATTAATGCGGTACAGTTGAGCGATGTCTTCTAATGTTTCAGAAGGTTGAACAATCCGAAATTTCATCATAAAGTTCGTTTCACCGCTAGGGATATTTAGCGACTTCCAGAACCACTCTGCCGTCGTCAGGGTCGTCTCTTCTTCTTCAGTCACTTTATACGTAGCTTGTACTTGAGATTCACTATCTAAGAAAGGGACATCAGGTTCTATTGGGGCCACAATCGCCTGCAACAGCCGCTTAGATTCCGACTTCGCTTCTAATTCGAGTGTCTTTGGATTATCATGACTTGATGAGGAAAATTCTGCATGTAGCATAGTGCTGTCACCAAGTCCTGTAGTCCATTTACGCTCCTCCTCTGGCAGATTGACATGCTCAAAATGAAAATGAAGATCGTCAGACAAGTCCCGCTCAAAAAACTCCTCTTGGCGCATCAATTGCGTGGATTCCTGGACATTTTCAGGTGCTACGCCAGAACGAAATGGACTTAGCGTAAATACTTGCGGTCCTTGTAAGGCACGATCGGCACCAAGCAAGTCTTTCTGCCAGGTTGTTATCGATGATGCTGACGGTTCCGATGCTTCACCCTCTTTTGCACTTTGTTCTGAACGTGCTGCTAAAAGTGCCCATTCGCCAAGAACACTTTCCTCTTTCGTTGGCGAGTTTTCTTGAACTTCAACCGCCTCTTGTGCCAGGAAAGCTTCGCTAACTTCTGCTTGCTCGATGACAGGAATTTCTTGTGCCTCAATTACGTTATCTTCCTCAGATGCCACCTGCTCTTGCACCGCTGTTGCCTCGCCAGGGTCTGATACCACAAACGATTCGACAATCTTTGGAGGTACGATCGCCTCTTGTGCACCGCAGTGCGCAGTATAACCACCAGACTCCTGCAACCCTTCAAATTCAAGGACCGCTCGCAAATGAATCCAACCTGGACCTAAGATATCCATCGTGGCATCGGGTACATGGACCGATACACTCAATAACCCTGGGCCCTGAGCTGCAGCAGGCAAAGAAATATCAAACGGCATACGGTGTTGCAAATGTTCAACCGCTTGCTCGCCGTTTACATGATCATCTCCTTGTTCCGGCATATCATCTGCCAAGTAAGCAGTAAACAACATATTTCCTTCTAAGTACAGGTTTTCGCCACGTTGTTCTAGCGTCGTTACTTCCGTCAAAGCAGAGAATTCTTCCACCTGTTCATTGCCTCGCACAGCATCGACAAAAACCTGCTGATCGACAAATAACTCTAGCCCATGGTCTGGCGCATCCCATTTTGCCAAGCTGATCCCCCCCTCTAGCCATATGCTTCTCCCAAACCATACGTTTTGGAAAGCCAAGTTATGACTCAAGGTAGGTGTCAGAAAATGCCAGATGGTCTCCTATACCAATATTTTGGCGTTCACAGGTGCCACTTATCAATTCCAAGGCATGTACCGCAGCACGGCAACCAACGATACGCCATGGTCGAACACTTTTTTTAATAGAAATCACACACAAACTCGCATCAAGAAAAACAACATCAATGACTAGCAACATAAAATGCGTGTGTAAATTTCGACAATGCCAAAATATCATGCCGTCGCATGTTCGTAATGAGCGACGAAACATCAATCCACGCAAGCGGGCGCCAAACGTAGTAGCAACAGCAACGCAACCGATCTTTTGGCCTTCACGCACCACATCTAACATAGTCGCCAACTCCTTTAGTGCGTAAATACAGTTGCAATGTGCAACACAGCGGGACCTAAAATCACGATAAATAGACCCGGGAAAATGAACATGATCAAAGGAAACAGAATTTTAATCGGGGCTTTCATAGCCTGTTCTTAAGCACGTTGCCGTAGTTTTCTACGAGCTTCTTCGGATTGAATTCTTAGGACGTGAGCAATACCCATACCCAATCGGTCGGCTTGGATCAATGCGGTTAACAAAGAACGCACGTCATCTACATCAATGCGCGCACTGGCATCTTTTAACGCTTCTCTTCGCGTCTTGCCTAGACTCATCTCAGCGAGAATCTGTCGCATAAACGCCCCCAAAGGCGTATCCAAATTTTGCACAGCACGAGCTAAAGCTTGATCAAAACCAAGTCCCGCTTCAACGCTAATCGTCAGCATATCAAGCAAATTGGGCAATCCTTTAAACATTTCCTTTTGTACTTGTGCCACCTTTTGCGACAAAAAAACACGTGGCAAAACTACGCACAGAAAAATGATGACCAGGCCTATGAGAGCAGAAATAACCGTTTTAAGTACGATATATAAAATAACAGCAATAATAAAGCCACACACCACAACCAACAAGCGCATTAACACGAACTGTCGCATAGCGGAACCTTGGCGAATCCCAGCTTTCCGTAATTGCAATTCTGTTCTTTTGCTGACTGAAATAGGCAGTATCCGGTAAGCCCATGCAAATACTTGTTGACGAAAGGTTGTCAAGGCCGTGCGAAACGTTGGGAAATTAGGTTCTTTCGCCACTGACAACACCTGAGATACGCGCTGCCAAAGACGAAAGCGTGGCGCCAAGAGAATCTTAACAACGCTGCCGTAAAGAAGAAACGCGCTTAAAAACAGGAGGATGATAATCCAAGGTCGCATAATCTCACCTTCCTATAATAGCTTTCTAAACTTCGATATTGACGATTCTTCGAATGATGGTCATGCCGATAATTTGCCCTATTATCGCAATGAACAGCATGAAAAGCCCCATACCTGATGTAAATAAGGAAACGATATAGACCGCATTAAAAAGGTACAGAAGAATTCCTATCGTTGGCGTAAGCGCCATAAAAATCCACATGGATAAACGTCCCTGCGCAGTCAAGGTACGAATCTCACCTTGGATGCGTATCCGTTCACGAATCGTATCACCGGCAATTTCCAGCACCTCGGCTAAATTCCCACCAACTTGGCGCTGAATTAAGATCGCATTGATAATCAAGCTAAAGTCAAGCGATTGAATCCGATGATCCGCATGAGCCAACGCATCCTCGATAGAGATGCCAAAAGACATTTCACGTAGCATGCGACGAAATTCATCAGCTAATCTACCTTTTGTTTCTTGCGATAAGATATCGACCGTTTGTAAAAAAGAATACCCTGCTCGTAACGCCCCGGACGCGATAGTTACCATATCGCCAAGGCCTTCTTCAAGATCCCGAATACGTAATTTACGACGACGGACTAACCAAAATCGATAACCAAGCACAAGAACCAAACCTACCAGTACGACACCAAAAACTCCGTGAAATAGAAACCACCCCACGATCATCATCATAAGACATAAGAGAGCGACTGTCTGGACCTCTTTAACCGTTAGCGTAACACCAACACTATCCAAATCTTTTTTTACTCGCTGAACAAGATAAGATGATAAATACCTCTTTTTCACACCGTCTCTTGCAACTATCTCCGATCTTTGCGCCTCTTTCACTTCATCTTGATACGTAACGGCAAATACACGTTCACGTAGACGAACCGGTTGCCAAAAAATCATGGTTAGAGCACCATACGCTGCCATTGTGACACTAATAAAAACAAGCAGTGCAATCACTCGAAGTCACCACCATGTACCAAGGATTTTTCATCACGAAACCAAGCCATGACCATAGGAGCTCCTTGCTCTTTCATACGTTCTACGCAATGGGGAACGACACCGGAAGGGCGATGTCGGCCCAGTACGATACCGTCAGGTCCACGTCCTGTTTGTTCAAAAACAAATACGTCTTGCAAGGTGATTTGCTCCCCTTCCATACCAAGTACTTCCGTGATGTGCGTAATGCGACGTTTACCATCGGGCATTCTCGCCTGGTGCACGATCAATTGAACAGCCGACGCAATTTGTTCCCTGATGGCCCGAGACGGCAACTCCATACCTGCCATCATCACCATCGTTTCCAAACGGCGCACCATATCACGAGGTGAGTTGGCGTGACCTGTGGTCAACGATCCATCATGTCCAGTGTTCATCGCCTGGAGCATGTCGAGCGCCTCTGATCCACGAACTTCACCAACCACAATGCGGTCAGGACGCATGCGTAAAGCATTTTTCACTAAATCACGAATCGTAACCGTACCTTTACCTTCTACATTAGCGGGTCGTGTTTCTAAAGCAACGAGATGTTTCTGACGCAAGCGCAATTCAGCAGCATCCTCAATGGTCAATATTCGCTCATCTTCGCCGATAAAACTCGATAGCACGTTAAGTGTTGTCGTTTTGCCAGAACCTGTTCCCCCTGAGATCACGATGTTCACCCGAGCAGTGATGGCACTTTTCAGAAACTCTGCCATAGCAGGTGTTAGCGTTCCTTTGGAAATTAAATCAGTGACTTCTAGAGGAGTTGAAGCAAATTTTCGGATTGTCAGGCATGGCCCTTTTAATGCTAGAGGCGGAATAATGGCATGCACACGCGAACCATCTGGCAATCGCGCATCGACGTACGGTGTAGCTTCATCGATGCGACGACCAATAGGCGATACAATCTTTTCAATGATACGCATAACATGTTCGTCATCTTTAAATTGGGCCTGCGTCTCCTCAATTTTTCCCTGTCGTTCCACGTATACCAGATCATGGGCAACCACCATGATCTCACTAACCGAATCATCGCGAAGCAACCCATCGATCGGTCCGTACCCTGAAATCTCTGCCGTCAATTCATCCAACAAAGTATCTTGATCCGTTTTTGTTAAAACGACTTGTTCCTTCATCAAGAAATTTTCGAAAAGTTGTGAAAGCTCGACGTGATCTTCTCTTTGTGTGAGATCGTCTACCAATTGAACATGGGCTTTCGCCTTAATCTGAGCTAACAAAATGGAAGAACCCGAGGTCGTATCCTTAGGTCGATTTGGCACTTCCCTTTGAACGATGTCTACGGTTTCAACCGTTTCTAACACGCGATATTCCAAAGATGAATTAGCAGCATTTCGCGTGCGTTCCATTCGTTGCAAAAGTGACATGTCGCATCACCTCGCCTTTAAGGAGAATCGTCGAAAGAAGGTAGTTTTGATTTTGTCGCGTGCTATTCTCGTTTCCGTTGAAGTGATTTTTTGAGCGATATATTGAATATCATGCACTATGCGTGCGCGTTTTGTTTGTAAGACAACCGGGATACCAAGATTGATAGCGGCACTCGTTGCCAACGAGTCAAACCCAATCGTGCTGTACGTCTCAAGAGACAATACCTCTTGCGCCATAGTTCCAGGCAATGTACCGCGCTCGACATAGAGACTTTTCCATAATGTCAAGTCATACCCGAGTGCCTTTATAACGTTCAGCATACGGCGATTATCTCGCACGCTGGCAAGATCCGCCGTGCTGACAAGAAATACATCATCAGCCGCATCGATAGCTGAAAAAAACATATCCTGTAACGGATTTGCCGTATCGACAATCACATAATCAAAATCCTTTCGCAATGTTCGCAGTAACCCTTGAATAAAATTTGGCGTAATGTATTCGCCTTGTTCCACAGCAGTAGGTGCTGGTAGGACATACAATCCTGTTTCATGACAAGTGAGATACGTATGAACAACTTCAGCATAACCCTGACCCTCAAGGAGCAACGTGTAAATTGTCCGTTGTGTATCCGATATGCCTAAGAGCGTTGTCACATCGCCAAACGCTAGATCAAGATCAATGAGCACCACACTTTTACCTCGGCGTACTAACTCAACGCCAAGATTGACGCTCAGCATAGTTTTACCGACACCACCTTTTGCGCTTACAAAAGCCATAATTCGCGATCTTGTTTTAAAATGATCGGTTAAGATGGCTGAGGTGGCAACACGTCTTTGCTGTTCATCACGAGAATATACGTTACGAATGGCCGTTAGCATACTTTCTGCACTAAATGGCTTTAGTAGGTATTCCTTAGCGCCTGCCTGCAAAGCTCGCTTTAAAGCCTGAAATTCCTCTTGAACTGAAACAATGACCACTGAAACATCCGGTAATGTATCAGCGATTTTTTGCGTAGCTTCAATACCATCCATCACTGGCATATTGATATCCATAAGGACGATATCCGGTTTGAAAGAGGCAGCCATTTCACACGCTTCTTTGCCGTTGACCGCTTCCCCGACAATCTCTATATCACGGGCATAACTTAACAACATTCGTTCCGTGTCACGAATCTCTTTCGCATCATCAACGAGAAGAACCTGAATCTTTTGCGCCATGTCATCACCTCCCAAGTACCGTGCTGTCGGTGACGACAGGGCTGGTCGCTAAAGCGTTACGATTTGAGGCGGATTGTAGCAACAAGTCCAGTTCTCCATAAGCGTTGACAAAGCCGATTTGCTGGGCGACCTGTGGCGTGACAGCCAAAACCACCGTTGCCGAGTTAGCGATCGATGACGTGGCATTTGGCGATGGAACGTTGGCTTGAGTTTGACCCGTTGTAGCAAGTGTTGGTGCAGAGAGCACTTGAATATTTTGAGCAATAATGCGTGCGGCATCACTATGAGTTCCCGTGTATTCTTTGCTAAGAACCGCCAAGATAGCAACGTGATCACCAGGCAAAATGTCGCCTCCCGCGTCATTAACGACATTATAGACGACGCTCATCGCTAGAAGTCCAGGTGGTACATGATCAGAAAGTCGTGGTGATGAGGATGTAGACGTAAGCATAGGCGCTACGATTTGTTGCCCTCGATAGATAGGTTGATTTGCGATCTTGCCTAGCACACCCTGCAAATTGACAAGAGCACCTGACTCTTTACCTAACGCCGGAACGAAAGTCACCGTGACCATCGTCGCATTGATATGAGCACCGGCAACCATGTCTTTCGTCGCCATCACCACAGGAACTTCATGGATGCCTTGCCGTTGCTTTTGCACCACCGCGTTGATTTGCCCTTGCACCACGAGAGCCGTCAGTAAGGCTAGCATCACTGACCCTGCAAAAAGTAGCCATGACAGACGTTTTTGTTTATGCACGGTACATCCCTCCGCAGCGAACTTCACCTAGTGTGTTAGGTGAACCCCATAAAGTCCAAATTCTGTCGATGATCCAACGATACCCGGAACCACAAGTTGTTTGAATCGTCCCACGATTTGTTGGTGTCCCCCGCTCGAAGTCAAGCCGTCAATATAAAAGGCTGCAAACCCAATGACCGTCACAGTTCCTTTGCCATCTGGCCAAGGCCCCGCGATGACAGGCAAGAGCATCATGCGAGGGCTTGTCTCGGTGGCCGTCTGAAAAGAATCGGCGACACCTTGCTGCAAGCGATATAAAATAGCAGTTCGCACAGGACCATCCATAACACCTGTCTCCGTGGTTAACGAGTCACCGACGGCGATCGTTCCTGGATAGCCATACATCAAATTTTGCTCTAACGTGGAGGCCCCATTGCCCCCCAGTGCCAAGAAACCATAGTTGCCTGTCGACCCAACACCTGCACCTTGAGATAGTGAGTAGGATTTTCCATACGTAAAATTTTGCTGTTCAACAGCCAAGGGCACAAAGCCAGTTCCCTTTTGCAATGCGCCAACAGAAGCTGTCGATGAAGCAGAAATAATAGCTTGTGTGTCGCCAAAAACCCGGGCGAAATACAACGGTACTGTTTGAGTGCGGGACACAGTGACTGAGCCTACTACTGAATTGACATCAACGTGATCGGCTTGTTCATGATTTTGTTCGACGTACGATAAGGCTGCAGTTTGTGCCGCATTGGTGCCTGCAAAAAATTGCTCTGCACCGGCTAAGGCTCCCGCATCAAGAGCATTCGCCAACTTGGTTTGCTCAAAAAAAACAACGCCGACATCTGTGACTAAAGCGATGGCCGACAACAGGACTACCATAGCAAGCGCGGTAAAAACGGCAATATTACCTGTGTCATCTCGCCAAGTAATCATGATCGTCACTCCACTCGCATCGTCGTTGCAGCAGTGATCGTCAGCGGACTTTGCAAAAAAATACTTAGTGGCGGGTCTAACGTCACAGGATACGAGATCGATACTGTCACGGGATCACCGCTTACACGCTCACTAGCGACTGGGGTGATCACCACATGCAATAAATCTACGTGCAACACGGCTACATCTTGATCGATCACCTGCTTGAGTTGTAGATCATTGTCCCCGATGCTCGCATACCGCGCCGCATCCCTGGCGGCTTCTTGCAGCACTAAATCCGTCATAAAGAGCTTGCCAAAATCAAAAATCGCAATCAAAATCAACAACAATATAGGTAATACGATAGAAAATTCGACTAAAGACTGGCCGGAATCATCGAGAATCCATAGCGATTTCACGATTTCCCACCCCTTTAGCCGTTATTACGAAAAAGGAGAACAGCATATCAGCCTGCTCTCCCGTCCATGCAAAGCTTAGACTTGGGTCGTGATGGACTTAAAGACATTGCCCAACCCGCCACCAAGGAGGGTCAAGGCACCAATTAGCACAACCGCAATTAACGCAATAATGAGTCCATACTCAACCATGCCTTGTCCACGATCATCTGAGAATTTTGCTTGTACCCATGCGACGCTGTTAATCGCATGATCCGATACCGACGATAAAAAGTTGTTCCACGGTTTCATAAATACTCAGCTCCCCTTCTTTTTCGCTGTACTTGCGAGTGGTCTCTACCTGTATGTAGTGTAAGAAAAAGAGTGCTTTACCACGAGGGCAAGCACTCCTATCTTTACATGGGAGAAAACTCCTAGATCAAGACGTAGACATACAGATCATTGCAGTCTGTTCGTTTACCAGATGTTCGGATAAAGCGAGCACCACCGCTTTCGTTCGATTAGGGACACCAAGTTTTTGCAAGATATTCGTCGTATGATTGCGCGCTGTTTTGCTCGTAATCACAAGGGCAGTGGCAATCTCGTCATTATCATAACCTGCCACCATTAACCGCAAGACGTCGACTTCTCGCTTGGTTAGCGCATAATGATCAGGCGTATTGCTTACTCTAGTTGACTTGATCACCCCATGTTTACTTTCAACCAGGGCATCCATCATAAAACCATGCAACCGAAAGTCAAGATAGCGACCTCCCTTAGCAAGTATCGTAATGGCCATAAAGAGCGTAGGAGCATCAGTATCTTTTAACATATAACCTTGAACGCCAGCATCAATTGCATCAAGGACAAGATCTTTACTATCATGATTTGTCAAAATCAAAATGGGAGTCACAATACCTAGTGTTCTAATCTCCTTGGCTGTATCGATGCCTGATTGATCTGGCAGCCCGACATCAAGTAAAATCACATCAACCTTCAGTGTGCGCAAAACAGAAAGCGTTTCTTTCGCATCACGGGTGGTTTTTGCGACAACACACGTCCCGCTATACGACAGCAATGCCTCAATTCCACTGACGAACAGAGACTGATCGTCTGCCACTAGGACTTGAATCACATCATTCATGGTAGACGACTCCCATCATAGCCGCTTGGCGTTCAAGCGGCAAAGAAACCGTCACGGTCGTTCCCTGACCAACTACAGATTCAATCTGCACATCCGCATCCAGTAACCGAGCACGCTCATGTAAACCCGTGAGACCAAATCCCAGTAGGAGAGTATCCTCTGTCCGAAAACCGACACCATCGTCATGAACACGAGCTGTCAACGCATGTTTCTGATACGACACGTGCACATCAATCTGTGAGGCGTGGGCATGTTTTAAGCTATTGGTAATGCATTCTTGAACCATACGAAAGAAGGCTACACCCAGTAGATCAGGCAACGGACCGATGATCGACTCAGGAAAAATCGTCACGGGAATGCGTGTAAGATACTGGCAACGCTGTGCGTAGGTCTCTAAAGCACTGATTAGACCCGTTTCGGCAATCTCCACAGGTCGCAAATCATAGATCATACGCCGTAGCTCGCCGACTGACGTACGCATCAAATCTTGAATACGCGCAATTTCTGGCAGTACTTTTTCAGGACTGTATTTGATCATCTCTTTAACAACTTCAAGCCGCATCGTCAAATTCGTCAACAATTGCGCGGGCCCATCATGAATGTCACGCGCCAGTCGTTTTCTTTCTTCCTCAATCGCTTCAATGGCCATCGTTTTATCATCCACAAGGCTTCACCTCCTAGCATATCGATCATAAAATTTTGCAAGCCAAACTCCCCTTCTGCAGACAGGAGGGGTAACAAAATTCATGGACATAAGATTATTCATAGCGAATCACCACACTCGTGTGAATTCGCCGAAGTAAATCCTTCGGCAGCCTGGCTATCATGGCCCATAAAGGCTTTAGACCCAAGGCTTTGCGTCCTTTGGTTTCCCAAAGTTTGCCCTTAGCAAAGTTAATTATAGAAAGCCCTCAGAGATCTGTCAACACGTCATCCATTGCATCACCCATGGCCTCAATAGTACGGGCTATGTCATCATCACTATGAACTAAAGACACAAATCCAGCTTCAAGCTGAGATGGGGCCAAGTAAATTCCCCGTTTTAACATCGCATGAAAATATCGGCTATACATGGCGCTATCCGCCTTTTGTGCCGACGCATAGTCTGTCACTGGTTCGCCGGTAAAAAAGGTACCGAACATGGCACCAATCGATGTTACATAGGCAGGCAGATTGTGATTCTTAGCAGCAAGCAAAAATCCCTGGCTGACTGTCTTGGCCACAAACTCCAATCGTTCATAAACACCACTTTGTTGCAACAGTCGCACGGTAGTCAACCCGGCTGCCATTGCCAAAGGATTCCCAGATAATGTACCTGCCTGATACACAGGGCCAAGTGGCGCCACCATCGAAACAATATCAGCACGTCCACCATAGGCTCCAACAGGAAGTCCGCCGCCAATCACTTTGCCTAAGGTCGTCAGATCAGGTGTAATCCCAAAGCGTTGCTGTGCACCACCATATGCCACGCGAAATCCTGTCATCACTTCATCAAAAATCAAGAGAGATCCATACTCAATTGTGATTTTACGCAAAAACGGCAGAAATTCAGGCTGTGGTAAAACCATCCCCATAGTTCCTGCAACAGGTTCTACAATTACCGCCGCAATATCTTCACCGTATCGTTCGAAAATTTCCTGTACCTGTTCGCGATCGTTATAAGAAGCGAGTAACGTGTACTCGGCAACGCTCGGGATAACACCTGGTGAATCAGGCAGGCCAAAGGTAGCTACACCAGATCCTGCACGGATTAACAAGCCATCTGAATGACCATGATAACAACCAATAAACTTGACGATACGCGATCTGCCTGTATAAGCACGAGCAAGGCGAAGCGCACTCATGGTCGCCTCTGTGCCTGAATTGACCATTCGCAACAGTTCCATCGAAGGGTACGCACGTTGTACTTCTTGAGCGAGCTCTGTCTCGATTTCCGTGGGTGCACCAAAGCTCGTCCCACGTCCTGCCTGTGATACCACCGCTTCGATAACCGTCGGATGAGCATGGCCAGCGATAAGTGGGCCCCAAGACAGCATGTAATCGATATATCGGTTGCCATCGATATCAAACAGATAAGCACCTTCACCACGATCGATAAAAGGTGGATTGCCTGTCACAGCCTGAAAAGCGCGCACAGGACTGTTCACACCACCAGGAATAACCTTTTGTGCCTGCGCAAAAGCCAGTTTTGACCGAACCAGGGATAGGTCTTGGTGAGGATCCATTTTATTCGCCCCTTGTTTACGCGCCTAAATAACGCGCAACATCTTTTGCAAAATAACTTATAATCATATCAGCGCCTGCCCGTTTAAAACCGAGCATCATTTCCATGACGATCGCTTGTTCATCGATCCACCCAGCATTTGCCGCCGCTTTCACCATGGCATATTCACCGCTCACATTGTATGCGACAAGCGGCACATCAAAGTTGTCTCGAACCGTTTTAATGACATCCAGAAAAGCGAGTGCAGGTTTTACCATCAGCATATCGGCGCCTTCAGCCAAGTCAGAAGCTGCTTCACGAAGCGCTTCACGAACATTGGCGGGATCCATTTGATATGATCTACGATCCCCAAACGCAGGGGCTGAATCGGCTGCCTCACGAAATGGCCCATAAAAAGCAGACGCATATTTGACCGAATAAGACAAGATAGGCGTTTGGACATACCCTGCATCATCCAGTGTATGGCGAATAGCTTGGATACGTCCATCCATCATATCAGAAGGAGCTATGAGATCGGCGCCAGCCGTCACGTGGGATAGTGCCGTTTTCGCAATGTAATGCAAACTCTCGTCGTTAACAATCTGATCCCCATGAACAATTCCGCAATGCCCGGCTGGATTGTACTGACACAAGCAGACATCTGTCGCGACAAGCAGGTTCTTGTTTTCTTCTTTGATCACGCGAATCGCTTGTTGCACAATGCCTTGTTCGGCATACGCTTCACTGCTAACCTCGTCTTTACCAGCTGGTAGGCCAAATAACATAATAGCAGGTACTCCTAAACGACTAAGTTCATGTACCTCTTTGCGTAATTCCTCGATACTGAGATGTTCGACACCAGGCATGGAGGGAATAGCATGTCGCCCTTTTTCATGCGTAACAAACAGTGGATAGATAAAATCTTTTGCTGATATCGACGTTTCGCGAATCATTTCGCGAATGGCTGGATGGTTACGAAGACGTCGGTGACGATCAAAATTTTCCATCATAATGGTGGTTTCATCCTTTCTCATGTTGAATATACTCTTCGACATCTTGCAGCATCACCTCGACAGTCGCCAAACGAGCCGTCACGTGAGGCTGTAAACCGTGTTCCTGCATGACACGCGTCGTCTTACTTCCAATGGAAACGAGCATCACTTGCGGTGGCATGTCAGCCGCTGACTTGTGCAGATCATGCAGCGCCTGTGCAAACGGCTGAACGGCTGAGCCACTCATAAAAACGATAAGATCAACAGCACCAGCGATAACATCTTTCGCAAGTTCTGTGCCTTGCGAAGTCGAGGTCGTATCATACAAAATAATATCGCGAAAACCATGTGCAGATTGTGCTAAAGGCGAAAAAGCCTCTGAAGCTGCCAAATTACCGCGCACCCACAGGAACCGTTTATGAACAAAATTCGATTCGATAAGTGATGAACAAAGCATTTGTGCATTGGCATCACTTGGCATCACCAGCACCTGCATGCCGATCAGTCTGGCAGCTTCGGCCGTTTTAATCCCAACACAAGCCGCAGGAAGTGTCAACCACGGATAAGTTGGATCGCGCCGAAAAATCATTTCGTATGCACGCACACCATGCACGCTCGTAAACACAACCATCTCAGGCACAAAATCCCCCAGCTCATTTTGTACGCCATCTTGCGAGCGATACTCAATGTTTAATAATGGGTATTCACGAACGAGCGCACCTCTTGCGCGAAGCAAAGTAGCAAGCTCACTGGATCCTTGCTCATCTCTCGTAACAGCTATCACAAGACCAGACAAAAGGCTCTTTCGCTGTTTTTGATCCAACTGCTATCACCCGCTTGTTTTACTGAGAGCCTGCAAAATGGATCTTCCACCAGCAGCAAGTAATTCATTGGCAACAGTTCGCCCAAGATCAACCGAAAGACTTCCTTGACGGCTAGTTTTCAACACGACCATTCCATCTGGCGAACCAATAACAGCAACCATAGTACTTTGCTCCTTCACCGGATCAGGGGTTGCCAAAGCACCGACAGGAACCTGACAACTGCCGCCGACAGTCTCTAAAAAGGCACGTTCCTGCCGAACCGCTATGGCAGTCATCTCATCATGTATCGATGCAAGAAGTGAAAGCACCCTCTGATCGTCGGTTCTACTCTCGATGGCAAGTGCACCCTGTCCAACAGCCGGTATCATATCCTGAATCGCAAGCGGTTGTCCGTGAAAATTATAGGCGCTATGCGTTATATGTTCCCCATCCCACCAACCCATGCGTGCAAGCCCAGCAGTCGCAAGTGTGATGGCATCAAGCTCCTGAAGTTTATGAAGTCTCGTATCGATATTGCCTCTAATCGTCTGCACAATAACATCAGGACGTAGGGCTAAAATTTGTGCAGCACGCCGTAGCGAACTTGTCCCAATCACGGCGCCGGATTTCAATGTCAATAACGATTCTCCATATTTCGTTACAAGCATATCACGTGGATCTTCACGCTTAGGTATGGCCCCAATCGTCAAGCCACTGGCTACAACAGCAGGTACATCTTTCATGCTGTGCACGGCAAAATCGATCGTCTTGCCTAGCAGGGCTGCTTCAATATCTGATACAAAGAGTCCCTTACCGCCTACCTTAGCCAAAGCTACATCCTGAATTTGATCGCCTTTCGTTACAATTTCTACCGTTTCAAAATGGACGTCGGGATATTTGTCACGAAGTGCTTGCAACACTTGTGCTGTTTGCGTTATAGCAAGCTTACTTCGTCGTGTCCCTACTTTCAACGTTGTCATCATCTATCACCTCAAAAAAAGACTCTCCTTCACCTTACCACCGGTGAAATGAGGACACAAACGCACTTACCACGAGAAAATTGATAATCACAAGGACAAACGCTAGGATATTGAGCCATGCGGCCTTACGGCCGCTCACTTTGCCTTTTACATGTAAATAAAGATAGCTGGCATACAAAAGAAACAGCAAGACAGAGATGACAGGCTTGGCATCCATATCCACAACATGCCCTGTAAGAATGTAGTACCAGATTGCGCCCAATACAATCGCTAAAAATAATAATGGCACGCCAACAAGGGATGCGCGAAAGGCAAAACGATCGAGTTGTGCCAATGGTGGCAACCGTCGAAAGGGCCCACTATCGAATCGCTTCAAGCGAAGAGAATAAGACTCAAGTAAATACAAAAGGCTAAAAATCGCCGCTATAGAAAATGCGATGTAGCTTAGTAAGGCCGCGCTGATATGAACAACAAGCAAATCACTCTGGTGAATGATTCCACTACCTACATGACCATGCACCATAACATCAAAGAGAGCAAACAGGAGCCCACATAAATTGAGAAAGAACACAAAAAAATCAACCCGATAAAACAGGGTGATAATACCCGACAAAGAAATCAACAACCACGAAAATAGCATGGTGGCTTGAAATGCAGAGAACAAGGGCCACTCGTGAAGTAACAAGATACGTGCACCAATGAAAAGCGTATCAAGAATCCAGACCAATAACAAAATCGCGACACCCATGCGGTTCGCGACTTTGTTGTCCTTGATAAAATCCATAAAGAAAAATCCATTGCTTATAAGATAGAAGCCAAGCACCATAAAGTAAAAATAGGGGGACAACAGAAACATCATGATCGATCCGTTAAAGTGCCGGCAAAACAGTTACTGGATGTGTCACCTGACCTCGTACCTCTAAGGCATCCATTTTTGTTTGTCGCGGCGCTTTCTCCTGTGTCACAGACTGCGTCATCGCATCTTCATACGTTAAGCCAAAAGCCCTTGCAAGAATAGGCAATAACAAAGCGCTGTCCTGTTCAATCGCCACTTGTTTTGTCACAAGAATAGGATCGCGCAGTAATTGATGAACGACACTAGCCATATGTTTTTG
Organism: Caryophanales bacterium; assembly: GCA_027343965.1. Taxonomy (GTDB): domain Bacteria; phylum Bacillota; class Bacilli; order Alicyclobacillales; family SLC66; genus JAKACU01. Next base: position 20,923 of record DAHWJX010000018.1, read on the forward strand.
AATGATTTTCTTTTGCTTATCATCCAGATCAGGCATTTTATGAAATAAACTGTAGAGCACAGACTCTTGTACTTCAGTCGCTTTCTGTTGCAAAGAGGCAATTAGTCGCACACCATTTTGTGAGGATAACCACGTTTCAAAAGCAGCTACTTGCTCTTCGATCATCCCATTTACATGACTTGCTTCCTGCTGCCTTGTCGCCAAACCCGAAGTTACGACAGTCTGCAGATCATCAATATCATAAACATAAACATTGTCGAGATGCGATAAAGATGGATCTACATTGCGCGGCACGGCGATATCGATGAAAAATAACGGACGTGCTTTGCGTAGTGCCATGCGTTTTGCCACTGTGCTCGGCGTAATCAGATAAGATGCCCCGCCCGATGATGTTATCACGATATCAGCGATCAAAAGCGCCTCTTCTAACTTGTCCATCGGCAAAGATACACCGCCCACTTGCTCTGCCATATCCTTCGCCCTAGCAAACGTGCGATTGACGACAAACAATTGCTTGACACCTTGACTTTGCAGGTATTTCACGGTAAGATCAGCCATTTTCCCAGCGCCAAGTACCAAAACTGATTGTTCGTGAAGAGAATCAAACACTTTTTTCGCTAAAGATACCGCCGCATAACTTACAGACACGGCACTTTGGCCAATCCCTGTCTCGGTTTGTACTCGTTTGCCAAACGTTATTGCATCGCGAAATAATTGATTAAATACATGCCCGGTCGCTTTTTTTGCTTGCGCAAATAAAAAGGCATCGCGCACTTGACCCAAGATTTGCGTTTCACCCAGCACCATGGAATCAAGGCCTGTAACCACACGGTGCAAATGAAAGACGACTTGTAAGCCCGTGTACACATAAATATGCGCGCGAAAATCCTGCGGTGAGACATGTGAAATCGAAGCAAAAAAACTTTCAAGATCTTTTCGTGCGGTATCGATCATATCGGCAATGACATAGACTTCCGTGCGATTACATGTCGAAACAAGCACCGCTTCTTCGATGCCAGTTGTTTCCTTTAAGCGTGTAAGAGCTTGCTCCAGTTCATCTTCCGGCACAGTAAAGTGCTCTCGAACTTCAACAGGCGCCGAACGATAATTAAGTCCCACGAGTACAATATTCATAGCTTTCACTCCTGAAAGACACACTTCATGGACGTATTATACCATTGGATAAGCAGATAAAATTGAAGGGTCTGTGACAGGTTGATTTTAACAGCCACTTGAACCTTGCTAATTGTGCCATAGAATCCCCAAAATTGTCATGGTCATGCAGTAACTACGCTTATGGTACTCGTAAAATGTTACATCGAGCTTCTTGACTCAACTTAGCTACTTATGCACAATGAATCAGAGGTGACTCCACAACCATGAAACGGATCTTTGCTGATAGCATTTTACTAGCCGTAACTTTCGCGTGGGGCGCCACTTTTGTTGTTGTACAAGATGCGATTCGTGTCTTTCCCGTTTTCAACTTCCTCGGCTTACGGTTTACACTGTCAGGTCTCATCATGATTGCGTGTGTGATCATCGTACCCAAGTTTCGCCAACAACTGTACAACAAACGACTATGGCTGACTGGCGCTTGGTTAGGTTTATGGCTCTTTGCAGGCTATGCCTTACAAACAGTCGGTCTACTGTACACTACACCCGCTCAGTCAGGGTTTATTACGGGACTATCCGTAGTCCTTGTCCCAGCCTTGTCCTTAGTCATTTTGCATCACAAACCATCGATGGGCGTATGGTTAGGTGTTGTGTGTGCTGCAATCGGATTGTTTTTTTTATCGTACCAGCCACATAGAGGATTTAATGTCGGCGATATCTTGACATTTTTTTGTGCTGTGGCCTTCGCTGTTCAGATCGTCGCCGTGGGCAAATACGCAGAACGGTTTAGCCCCCTTGCGCTCGCTGCAGTACAAATCCTTGTGGTCGGAATCCTATCATTGATCAGTGCCTTTTTTGCAGGCACCGCATCATCCACCTTTGGGCCAGGGTGGATGCAACCGAGCGTGTGGGAAGGCTTGGTTATCTGTATACTTTTTGCAACCATTTTAGCTTATTTTGCCCAAATGGTGATTCAAAAATATACCACCCCCACACGGACCGCTCTGATTTTTTCGGCTGAACCTGTTTTTGCAGCATTAACAGCATATTTGTTTGCAAGTGATAAGATTGGACTTTCAGGTCTTATCGGCTGTGCTCTGATCCTCGCAGGTATGCTAATCGCAGAATTTGCAGCAAAAGACAGAGAAGCAACAGCCAAATTGTCACAAAGTAGCTTGCTCGATAAAGTCCCATAATTCATCCATACCAAGTCCGGTATCTGCTGAGGTGGCAAAGAGATGGTCCTCAGCAGACAACTGCAATGACTTGCGTAGCATTGCCACATGCCGCGCCAGCGTGCCACGGGAGACCTTATCTGCTTTCGTTGCCACGACAGCAAATGGTCGACCGATTCCGCGCAAAAATCCCGTCATTATCTTATCTTCTTTACTCGGTTCATGGCGAATATCGACAAGATGCAAAATCAAACGCAGATTATCGCGATCGATGAGATACGACTCGATCATAGGCCCCCATTTCTGTTGTAAAGATTTGGACACTTTAGCATACCCGTACCCGGGAAGATCGACAAAATAAAATGCTTCGTTTATATGATAAAAATTCAGTGTCTGTGTTTTGCCGGGTGACGCCGATGTGCGAGCCAGGTTGCGACGATTGAGCAAACGGTTAATCAAGGACGACTTACCAACATTCGAACGACCTGAAAGTGTCACCTCAGGCTCTTGTCCTTGCGGACACTGTTGAAGAGATACTGCAGAAATCGTATATTGTGCATCACGAATGATCACGAATGAGTCTCCTTTAGTTTAGAACGCACAGCGCCTCATCGAGGACTTGATCCATATGATTGACAAAGATAAGCTGTAATTCCTTACGAACGCTCTCAGGAATATCTTGCACGTCCTTTTCGTTTTCCGCAGGTAAAAGTACCGTTTTAATACCTGCACGATGCGCACTCAAGCTTTTCTCCTTCACTCCTCCAATCGGTAATACACGACCACGCAGCGTGATCTCACCAGTCATAGCAAGATCCCGTCGAATGGGTCGACCCGTCAAAGCGGATGCGATGGCTGTGGCCATCGTGATCCCAGCAGATGGCCCATCTTTTGGTATCGCACCTTCTGGCACATGAATATGAATATCATGTTTTTCAGCAAAATCCGGTGCTACATCCAGTTGTTTTGAGCGTGTGCGAATGTAAGATAATGCAGCTTGAGCAGACTCTTTCATCACATCACCCAATTGTCCAGTGATAATCAAGCGCCCTGTTCCATCCATCACAGACACTTCAATAGCAAGCGTGTCACCACCAGCCTCGGTCCAAGCAAGTCCGGTTGCCACGCCAATCTGATCTACAGCCTCCGCCGTTCCATAACGAAACCTTGGCACTCCTAAGAAAGTTGGCAAATTTTTCACTGTAACAACAACACGTCGCTTCGTACCCATTACAATCTCTTTAGCGGCCTTACGACAGATCGCTGCGATTTGCCGTTCTAAGTTTCTGACACCGGCCTCGCGCGTATACTCGCGAATAATTCGAGCCACCGCATCTTCTCCAAGACTTAACTGCTCTTTTTGTAACCCATGCGCGCTTCGTTGTTTCGGCAATAAATAGTTGGTGGCGATTCGCAACTTCTCAACTTCCGTATAACCGGACAAAGAAATCAGTTCCATGCGATCAAGTAGCGGTTGCGGAATCCCATGAACGGTATTGGCAGTCGTAATGAACATCACATGAGATAAGTCATACGGCAATTCGATGTAGTGATCACTAAAGGTGCTATTTTGCTCTGGATCGAGAACTTCCAACATGGCAGAGGCCGGGTCTCCACGAAAATCATGTGCCATCTTATCAATTTCATCAAGTAGAAAAACGGGCGACTGTGTTCCTGATGTCTTCATTCCTTGAATGACGCGCCCAGGCATAGCTCCCACATAGGTTCGCCGATGTCCGCGAATCTCTGCTTCATCACGTACACCGCCAAGTGACATGCGTACAAACTTACGATGTAAAGCTCGAGCAATGGATTTTGCCAAGGATGTCTTACCAACCCCCGGTGGTCCTACCAAACACAAAATGGGTCCACGAGGTTCTTTGACCAGTTTTTGCACCGCCAAATGTTCGATCATACGTTCCTTGACCTTTTCAAGACCATAATGGTCTTCGTCAAGAACCGTTTTAGCGTGTGCAAGATCAATTTCTTCGATCGTACCCTCTTGCCATGGCAAGCTTAAGAGCCAGTCCACATAAGTGCGAATAACCGAGCCTTCAGCCGAAGCAGTTGGGATTTTTTCCAGACGGTCAAGTTCTTTCGTTACTTTCTCGACAACCGTTTCTGGCAAAGACAATTGCTCCATCTGGGATCGCAAGTCATCTACCTCGGCTTGGCGGCCCTCTTTATCACCCAATTCTTTTTGGATAGCTTTCATTTGTTCACGCAAATAATATTCCTTTTGCGTTCGTTCCATCTGTTTTCTAACACGTTGATTGATCGTTTTCTCCAGCTCCAGAATCTCCTTTTCGTCAGACAGCATCTGCAAAAGGATCTCGAGTCGCTCCTTTATATCCAACGTTTCCAATATCGCTTGTTTATCTTTTATTTTTAGCGACAAATTGCCTGCAATCGCATCAGCTACACGTCCTGGTTCTTCAATGTCCGACACGGACGCAAGCACTTCACTGGCTTGTTTGTTGGACAACTTTAAAAACTGTTCAAATTGCGAAATGACCGCACGCACCAGCGCATCGATGCGTGGGGTGCGCGTCGTTGCTTCCACCAACATGTGTGCGTTGACTTGGTAATAATCAACACTGAGATCAAAATGTTCAATATGAGCTCTCTGAACACCTTCAACCAATACGCGAATCGTACCGTTGGGCAATTTCATCATTTGTTTAATGCGAGCTACCGTGCCCGTTAGATAAATGTCTTCTGGCGCAGGGTCATCATCTTGTGAGTCCCTTTGTGATGCCAAAAGGATCATGTGATCATCCACCATGGACTTTTCTAAAGCGCGAACTGACCTATCTCGACCAACATCCAAATGCAAAACCATAGCGGGGTACACGAGCAATCCACGAAGTGGCAACAACGGCAAAACTCGTTTTTCGACTGTCTCTATTTGTTGTGGCAAAATTTACACCCCCACATCAATATCCATGTGCATTGTAACGAAAAGAGTCCCCTTTGTCTAACCGCGAAGCAAGCAAATGGCGACAAGCTGCCCAAGGCATCTTGTCGCCACAAAACAATTGCTACGCCAAGTTACACAGAACCTTGGGCAATAGCCGGAGGCAGCGTTGTTATGCCCGGATTTACGACAGTGGGCGGGGAAATAGGCACGCCATCCTCTTGATCCGCAAACGTCTCTCGCAATACAGCATGCAACGAATCGACATAGACAATCTCCATATCCTTCATATGGCCAAGTTGCTCTTGTTTATTTTCTACGGGTACTAACACCTTTGTCACACCGGCAAGGCGTGCTGCTGCCACTTTGACAGGGACACCACCAACAGCTCGTACGCCCCCATGGATGGTCACTTCACCTGTCATAGCCAATACATTGCTGATTTTTTGCTGTGTTATCGCAGAATAGATAGCCGTCGCAATGCTTACTCCAGCGGACGGTCCGTCAACTGGGACACCCCCTGGAAAATTGACATGGATGTCAAAATCTTTAAGATTCACAGGCAACTCAGCTTGAAGTGCAGTCAACACATTGTCAATCGAGCTACGGGCCATACTCTTGCGACGAATTACGCGCGAACCTGACCCAAGTTCCTCTTCTTCCACAACCCCCGAGACAGAAACGATACCGCGGGACTTGCCTGATGCAGGCATCGCTGTCGCTTCTACTTCAAGCAACATACCAAGTGACGGTCCATAAACGGCTAACCCATTGACCACACCAATTTGCGATTTGTCGGCAATTTTGCGCTCTGGCCGAGGCGACAACTGACTGCTTTGAATCACCCATTCCACATCGCTCGTTGCAATACCAGATCGATGGTCAGTAATCGCCGTTCCAGCAGCTAACTGCACCAAATTAACCGCCTCACGACCATTGGTGGCATGGCGAGTGATCAGATCAACAGCCATTTCCGGAATGCTGATACTAATTTTTGTCGCAGCGCCTCGAACAATGCTGCCAATTTCATCACCTGTCAGTGGGCGAAAAAAGATCTCCAAGCAACGCGAACGAATCGCGGGCGGAATCTCTTGCGGGCTTCTCGTCGTCGCACCCACCAAACGGAAATCTGCAGGCAAACCATTTTGAAAAATGTCATGAATATGCGCCGGAATGTTGTTATCGTCCTCACTATAATACGCGCTTTCAAAATACACCCGACGATCCTCCAAAACTTTGAGGAGTTTATTCATCTGAATAGGATGAAGTTCTCCAATTTCATCGATAAACAACACACCACCATGAGCCTTTGTAACCGCTCCCGCTTTTGGTTGCGGAATGCCCGCAACACCCATCGCTCCAGCACCTTGGTAGATCGGATCATGCACAGACCCAATCAAAGGATCTGCAATCCCCCGTTCATCGAATCGCGCTGTAGTTGCATCAAGCTCAATAAACGTGGCATCGTACTGAAAAGGTGACCCCGTCGTACGTTTTGCTTCGTCGAGTACCACGCGTGCTGCCGCGGTTTTGCCGACTCCAGGGGGACCATAAATCAGCACATGCTGGGGATGCGGTCCGCATAAAGCGGCTCGCAAGGCACGCAATCCATCCTCTTGCCCCACAATATCAGCTAATTTGGAAGGACGCGTGCGCTCAGCCAAGGGTTCCGACAGAGATACATTTCGCAAATGGCGCAAGCGCTCAAGTTCTCTCGCTGATTCTCGATCGATGGCACTGCGATTGCCTTGTTGCATGCGCAATAGGTTAAAAAAATACATCCCGATAATCACCGTGAAAACCAACTGTACTAACGCTATTACAACCGCCGCCGCATTCATGGCATCCCCTCCACTCACCCATACAGACTTCATACTGGTTAGTATATCCAGAACCTGGTAAGTGTAACCATCAAAAAGGCGCACTCTAATGAGCGCGCCTTTTACGATGCAGTGTTTTCTTAAGCTGTCTCTTCTTTTTTCTTTTTCTTTCTACCATCCGTCACAGGACCTGAATCCACCACCAACATCGGTTCTTCTCTGTTGGCAACTGTTTCTTTCGTTACGATGCATCGACGTACATCGGCACGGGAAGGCAACTCATACATAACATTGAGCATGATACTCTCAATAATGGCTCGTAAGCCACGCGCTCCAGTGCTACGTTTGATTGCCTCTTTGGCGATCTCCGTCAACGCCTCATCAGCAAACTCAAGTTCAACGGAATCCATTTCGAGCAAACGTTGATATTGCTTAACCAATGCATTTTTCGGTTCGACCAAAATTTGCTTCAACGCCGCTTCATCAAGCGCTTGTAAAGTGGCGATGACAGGCAAACGACCAACAAACTCTGGAATTAGGCCATACTTCAAGAGGTCTTCCGGCAACACTCGACTTAGAACTTCGGAGTCAACGGCAGATTCTCTCGCTTCAGGTGATGTACCAAACCCGATCACCTTTTTACCCAAACGTCGTTTGATGATTGGTTCCATGCCATCAAAAGCGCCGCCACAGATAAACAAAATATTGCCTGTATCAATCTGTATAAATTCCTGATGCGGATGCTTTCTTCCACCTTGCGGCGGAACGCTGGCTACCGTACCTTCAAGAATCTTCAGCAAAGCTTGTTGTACACCTTCACCCGATACATCCCGTGTAATGGACGGGTTTTCCGATTTTCTTGCGATCTTATCAATTTCGTCGATGTAGATAATTCCTTTTTCAGCTTTCTCCACATCATAATCAGCAGCTTGAATCAATTTTAATAAGATGTTTTCCACATCTTCACCGACGTAACCAGCCTCTGTCAGTGAAGTTGCGTCCGCGATGGCAAAAGGTACATTTAAAATTCTAGCGAGCGTCTGTGCCAGCAACGTCTTACCGGACCCCGTCGGCCCAATCAGTAAAATGTTACTTTTCGAGAGTTCTACATCATCACTTTTCGATGTCGAGTTAATCCGCTTATAGTGGTTATAGACAGCCACAGAAAGCGTTCTCTTTGCCTGTTCCTGGCCGATCACATAAGAATCAAGAATACCCTTGATCTCTGTGGGCTTCGGTACATCTTTTAATTCGAACTCTTCATCATCGCCGAGTTCCTCCTCGACAATCTCGTTGCACAATTCAATACACTCATCACAAATGTAAACACCGGGACCCGCAACGAGTTTGCGGACTTGATCCTGGGTCTTCCCACAAAAGGAGCATTTGAGTTGTCCCTTGTCATCGTTAAACTTAAACATGCGTTTCCCTCCTCACGCAAGGTTTGGACGCACAATCACCTCGTCGATAAGCCCATAGCTCTTGGCTTCTTCTGCGCTCATCCAATTGTCGCGATCCGTATCCTGTTCAATGCGTTCTAGCGATTGACCGGTGCGTTCGACATAAATCATGTTCAATTTGCGACGGGTCTTTAAAATCCACTCGGCGTGAATTTT
>DAHWJX010000020.1:0-26776 GCA_027343965.1 Caryophanales bacterium
TTTAATTTTCGGAGTGAAAACCAGACCCCACAGCCGCCTCACAGTACAAAAGGTTCGGAAGCCCAGCCATTCCAAACTCATACATTCCTGTATCATCCAATTTTGGTGTCCTCTTTACATCGCTATGAATATTTCAGGATTCAAACTCACTCCTCCAAAATTATGTTGTCATATGCATAAAGTATGGGCACGATGCAAATCCTGAAAAAAAATAAGAGGAGGGATTCGGTTGCAACCAAACGGCCGCAATGATCGTGTTGGAAAAATCAAAGAAATTATAGCAAACACAGAGGATAATCTAAAACAAGCAGAGGAAATTCTGCAAACCGCTCCTTTAACAGAACAAACGCGCACCCAAATTGAACATACTAACGACAACCGATTGGAAAGTTTGCAAGACAATAAGAAGGCTCTCAACGAAGAATTTCATGATTGATTGACCTAACCCTGCTTCGTTCTCCTGTAGAACAGTCCAACATTGCAAATACACAGAGAATCTGGTTTAGTTATCGCAATAGGACTGTTCTTGGGAGGACGTTATGGCTTCAATTCATGGATTACTAGCCAATCTTTTTGTACTCTTCCTCTTTGGAGGATTATTTTTTGATTTCATTGGTTTTTTTCGTGAACCACGTTTCTATCCACTGATGGCACTTTCATGCTTTTTACTCAGCATCGTCACTTTAATCCCGTTAATAACGCTCGGTGTTATTATGACGCATCAATTTGGTTCATCAGGCTCTCTGCCAGCCTTGCTTGCCAAGCACATCAGTCTAGGATCAGCCACCGTTTTTCTTTTGATCATTTCGTTGGTTATTCGCCTTCGCAAAGGGAAGAATCCGTGGCGTATCGGTCTGTACTTCGTGATTCAAATCGTTGTCTTAGCTGTAGCCGCGATCGCGGCGCATGCAGGCGGCACTTTTGCTGTTCAAGGCTGATAACGGTTATTTCGTAAGTTGCACACGCACATACCCATTTTCTTTTCCTACTTCTGTACCAAGTACTTGCTTTTGGAAAAGCAATTCTTGCAAAGGCTGTACATACTCTGTCAACCACAACTCGATAACCGCTTTACCTTCTTCAAATTCCCCAACAGCTGACAAAAGTGACTGTGTACGCCCAGTCACTTCTTGTGATGAAACATCGCGCAAATCCGCATAAAAAACAGGAATATCACTTTTATCCCGGCAGAACTGTACAGCATAGTAATCATCAGCATATTTGGCTACCACATGGCCAAACCCGAGTTTGCCTAAGACGCGAAATAATGGTTCGGGCAAAAACGTAGCATGCAATTGAAATACATTAGTTTGACCAACATGGGTTACAGCCTTCATAATATCCTGAAATGGCTCACCTTTCGCGCGCAAAATCTCCCTTACATCAAGATCAATAATTTGCCGATCCATCGCTACAATCCCCCATTATGACAATTGACATTGTACTACATAATAAAAGCGTACCGTATCCATACCATTTCCATTGTGCAAAATATCACTCGATGATGATGTATACTGAAGACAACGAATTGAGGCTTTAGATAGGTGGGAAAATTATGAAAACGTATGACGTCGTCATTATTGGCGGTGGAGCTGGTGGTTTGCAAGCAGCAATTCATTTGGGTCGTTACGGGTGGAAGACCCTTGTTATTGATAAAAGCAAGGGACGAACCTTTTATACGCCCATGTACCACAATGTGCTCGGGTTCCCTGATGGTATATCAGGCTTGGAATTATTGAAAAATGGTCAGCATCAAGCAAAAAAATACGGGGTTGAATTTCTTATGAAAGTCGTCACAGCCATTGTCCAAAAAGACGATCATTTCGTTATCACAGCCCAACGTCGCAAAGAACTCATGGAACACTCACCTGAGCAGATTGATCACATCGAGGCCAAAAAAATCATTATCGCCACAGGTGTTATGGATGAGCACCCTGCTGTACCTAATGTATATCATTATGCGGGTTACAGCATTTATTATTGTCCTGATTGTGATGGTTATGAATTGATTGACAAAAAAGTCGTGGTAGTGGGACGAGGTAACAGTGGGCCCACTATGGCCCACACATTACTCGGATGGACTCAAGATCTAGCAGTGGTTAACGTTGAACCGGATAAACCAATAAGCGATACTTGGTTACAAACGATGCATGACAATACCATCCCCGTATTTACTGGGAAACTGGCTCGTTTTGTCGGCGAACAACGCGATCTTATTGAAAAGGTCATTCTCGAAGATGGCACCGAAATTGCCTGTGAAAAGGTGTTTTCTGCACTCGGCATGCAAAGTGTTCATTCAAGTCTCGCAAAAGGACTCGGGGTCACCACGAATGATAAAGACTACATTATCGTAGACCCCAGAACCAAAGAAACCAATGTCAAAGGTGTGTGGGCCGTAGGCGATGTTGTAGCCCATTCCCAACAAGTGATGATCGCCATTGGAGAAGGTGCCCAAGCAGCCATCTGGATCAACAAATCATTACGCCAAGAAAATCTCCCTGTATGGTAAGACCATGACATTACCTGCACCTGCGAGGTGCAGGTACACACTTTTACTGCAGAGAAGCAACATATTTGCCAATGCGCTCGATGGCATGTTCGATTTGTTCCACAGACGTTGCATAGGAACACCGAACATATCCTTGCCCACTTTGACCAAAAGCATCTCCTGGTACGACTGCCACTTTTGCGTGCCTCAGCAATCCCTGCGCAAAATCTTGTGAGGAGAGGCCCGTAGAGGTGATGTCCGGAAAAGCATAAAATGCACCCTGAGGTTCATGACAGGACAAGCCAATCGATCGTAATCCTTGTACGATAAGGCGTCTGCGTTGGTCATAGTCCTCAATCATACGCTCTTTATCCTGTTCCCCATTTTTCAATGCCTCTACAGCTGCCATTTGTCCCATGATCGGGGCACACATGATCGTGTACTGGTGGATTTTCAACATTTCCTGCAGAATTTCTAAAGGCGCTGCTGCATAGCCGATGCGCCACCCCGTCATAGCAAACGCTTTAGACATACCACTTACTAAAACCGTGCGTTCCTTCATACCTTTTAAAGCAGCAATACTGGCATGATGTGTTCCGTAAGTAAGTTCAGCATAAATCTCATCAGAGATAACAAATAAATCATGTTCAAGTACGATCTCCGCAATTTGTGACAATTCTTCCTGCCGCATGACGGCACCCGTTGGATTATTCGGATAACAAAGGACAAGCACTTTAGATTTAGCGGTAATTTTTTCACGAAGGTTTTTGGGCGTTAATTTAAAATCATCTTTGGCTAACGTTGTTACTGCAACAGGCACGCCGCCTGCAAGGGTCGCGCAAGGATAATACGAGACATAAGCGGGTTCAGGGATTAGTACCTCATCACCCGGGCAAAGCAAAGTACGTAAAGCAATATCGATAGCCTCACTGCCACCGACTGTCACCATCAACTCCTGCGAAGGATCATACTCTAAAGAGAATCGCTGAAGATAATTTGCTATCGCAGTACGCAATTCAGGTAATCCGCGGTTGGACGTATAGGTTGTATAGCCCCGTTCCAAGGCATAAACACACGCCTCCCTAACCCTCCAGGGTGTGACAAAATCCGGTTCACCAACACCTAGCGAAATAATATCTTCCATCTCGCTTGCCAGATCAAAAAACCGGCGAATTCCTGATGGAGGCAGTTGACTTACGGTAGGTGACAAACGCTCATAAAGTTTGTTCACGGTGCAACCACCAAACGTTGATCGCCTTCATGATCATCAAAGATGACCCCATCAAACTTGTACGTCTTCAACCGGAACTGGGTTGTAGTTGAGGTGACATTTTCAATTGTCGAAAGTTTTTCAGAGACGAACTGAGCCACTTCTTGAATTTTACGGCCCTCTACAATGACCTGAAGATCATACGAACCTGACATCAACGCCACGGAAACAACTTCCTTAAAGCGATAAATCCGCTCAGCAATCGCATCAAAACCAAGTTCCCTTTGTGGTGTTACTTTGACATCAATAACAGCGGTAACTCTGGACGAATCGGCTTTATCCCAGTTCACAACTGCACCATAGCGAACAATGACTCCACTTTTCTCCAAGTCCGCTATAGCCTCAGTCACTTGCTCTTTGGGTTCTCCAACCATCACCGAAAGCGTATCTATCGATCGGTGAGCGTCTTCATGCAAAAGGTGCAAAATGGCCATCTTCTTTTTTTGATCCATGGCAATCTCTCCGCTTCCTAGCAATTGGGTCATCTCTTTATACGATGTTATTATATCGCATTCTACCGCGAAGAAACTTGCATGCAAGGATATGTTGTATCATGATGATGGATAAAAAGAGGTGACAACATGAAACAAGCTGCTTTTATCGAAGTCGGTATGGGTATTGATCTGCATGGTCAAGATGTCACTGTAGCTTGTACACGTGCCATTCGAAATGCTATTGGCCACAACAGCATGCCTGGCATCGGCACGTTTTTACCTAATGGTGATTTACATGAAATGCGCGTGCATGTATCACTTGCCGTCCCGATAGAACAAAACAATGTCGATGTGGAACAAGTTAAGGCTGAATTGCCGTATGGAAAGATTGACATCGAGATTGTCGAAGGCGGATTCAAAGCATCAAGTGGCATTGTGCTGCCTGAACAAGGCGACAAGACAGATGAGATGATCATCGTTATAGCCGTCGTCACAGTCGGGTACTAAAAAAGTTGCCCCCTCTCTACTTTTTGCGAGAGGGGGCAACTTGCATGTGATTCCATTCCTTTATGGGAAAGAAAATCCACCACTTGAGCTACCAAAACCAGGAATTGCAATACTTCCACCCGATGACTGGCTTTGATTAACTGCCTGTGTCGGGGCCTGTAAAAGGCCAAGTTGCAATGAGAAAGTCAACTTCTGTTGTTTACGATACACGGTCACGGTGACCGTTTGCCCTGGCTTGTAATTTTGCCACAAAACACTGCGCAAATTCGTGAAACCAGTGATTTTCGTTCCATCGATAGCCACAATGACATCGCCTGCTTTGATTCCCGAAGCGTTTGCCGTCGCACTATCCACTTTGGAAACATAAACACCGTATGTTACTGGCACATTTGGCTGCATTTGCTGCGGTACCGACGATAACGATGCTCCTTCAATACCCAAAGCAGGATGATCAGCATGCCCCGTTGCCATGATCTGACTCGTAATCGTTTTTACTTCATTGATGGGAATGGAAAAACCCATACCTTCAAAACCGGAAGCAACAATCTTAGAACTATTAATGCCGATCACTTGTCCTAGAATATTCAATAGTGGTCCGCCACTATTTCCAGGATTAATGGCTGCATCAGTCTGCAATACGGTCTCCTGCCCGAGCACTTGTCCAGTGGCTTCATCTTGAACAGGCATTGTACGAGATGTTGCACTGATAACTCCAACTGTGACGGTATCGGAAAAATCGAGACCTGCTGGATTCCCGATTGCAATGGCTGGTTCACCAGCCTCTAAATTATCAGAATTACCGAATTGTGCTACATCCTGCGGTGCGATATCGGATTGTGGAATTTTAAGTACCGCTAAATCTGTGTAAGGATCTGTTCCAACCACTTTTGCCCATACGCGGTGTTTGTTATAAAGAACGACTTCAACTTTCGTAGCACCTTGCACCACATGATTGTTTGTTACAATGTATCCGCGCGGGTCAAATATCACCCCAGAACCCACACCATATTGTTGCAAAGAAGTACTTCCGACATTATTAGTAACGTTTTGATAATTAACAACTCCAACAACCGAAGGAGTTGCCTTTTTTACAGCCTGAACAATGGCATCATTTATAGTGACATTCACCGTCTGATTTGTTCCATACGTCGCATTGACCAAATTGGCATCAGACATCGCCGCTGAAGGTATCACATTATTTTGCATCAGCAATGGCACAGCAGCCAAGGTCGAACCCGATCCGACTAGCGCTGCCACCGCCACCACTCCCACAAGGCGCAAGATGGCTCGCGATTGTTTCTTAGGACTACGACTACTCTTAAACTCCCCGTCATCATAGTATCCCATCTTTGTCCCTCCCTAGCAAAATAAGCACACTATTATATTGCCAAATAAACCTTGAGAACATCTGAACAATACAATGACCGATCCATGAATATGCACAGATCGGTCATTGAAATCTACAAGTTAAGCAAAAAAAGTTGATAACTTGTCAATTGCCTGCTCTTCGTCATGACCATCAGCTTCAAGAATGATATGATCACCACTTTTGATACCCAGAGTCAAGACACCTAACACACTTTTGCCATCAATCATCTTGGTATTTTTACCGATCTGTATACTACTCGAAAAACTAGTAGCGTGTTGGACAAAAGATGTGATCATAGCAGCGGTTAGCTGATGATCTTCAAGCTTCACCTGTACTTCTCTCGTTATCAAATCATATTCCTCCCCTATTAATATAGTAAAAAGTATGCATGATTCTAGCGCTAATGTATCGATTGTCTGCTTCAGTGTCAATGAAATATTAGCTAAACATCAATTGACACACAAGAATCAGTGGCGTATGTTCAAGAAGTATTTTAAAGTTGGCGAAAAGAGGGGATATTAGTGCTATTTCACCGTAGGAGCTGTCATCCTTTGTTAAAAATTATCCTTGTGTTACTCGGCGTTAAATGGCTTAAAGAGAAAAAACCTATCGATGAGGCAACAAAAAAGGAATGGAAAGCAAAACGGAAATTATTTCGTCACAAGATGCAAGAGGCGTTTGCCGTTTGGGATGACGATGAAGAATTCAGCAATGAACAGGATGCATCAACCATCGATAAAGGGGCTTCCATGTGATCACATCGTTTTTTCGATCCTTGGTGATCTTTCGACTTGCTATAGCCTTGCTGTTCGATTACTGGCGCATTCGTCGAGCTAGTGAGAAGCTCGATGGGGCGCAACGTGATCAAGTCGTGGCACAGGCATACGCACGCACTGGCGCGCGTATCCGCCGTGCCGCATTTCATTTGCAGGGGCTTATCATCAAAGTTGGACAATTTTTGAGCGCGCGCACAGACGTTTTGCCACTCGCCTTTACAAGGGAACTAACGCAACTTCAAGACGCCGTTCCCGGGGTTTCCCTGCATAAAATTAGGCCGATGATCGAACAAGAGTTAGGCACCCATCTTGCATCGATATTTCTTGAAGTCTCTGAAGAACCTCTTGCAGCCGCGTCATTAGGACAAGTACATAAGGGTGTCTTGCCAAATGGTGATATTGTCGCCATAAAAATCTTGCGTCCTGGCATTGAAAGATTGGCGGCCATTGACCTATCGGCATTAAAAAAAGTCGTCCTCTTTATGGCTCGCTATACGCGCATAGGGCGACAAATTAATAGCAAAGGGTTGTATGATGAATTCTCTGCCATGGTGCAAAAGGAACTTGATTATCGCATCGAGGCGGATAACCTGCGTCATTTCCAAAAGAACTTTGTTCATGATCATCGCATCGTTATTCCCCGCTTATATGACAATTACGTCACGAGACGCATTCTTGTCATGGAATATATTGAAGGTGCAAAAGTCACCGATCTGGCGCAAATCGATGCCTGGAATATTACACAAGAAACCATTGCTAAAACCCTTCTTGATGCCTATTTGCAACAAATTCTCATTGACGGTTTTGTGCACGTCGATCCGCATCCTGGTAACTTATTGATTCTTCCGAATGAAAGAGTGTGTTTCCTTGACTTTGGCATGATGAGTAGCATTGACGTAAAGGACATATCGATCTTCTCACGACTTGTAACAGCCGCCTTAACGAGAAACCTTGCGGGTGTCGTGCAGGGCATGGACGAACTTGGTTTTTTGCAGCCTCACGCAAACCGCGAATTCCTACAGCGGGCTATCGGATTTATGCTCGATCGCATATCTGGTGTTTCCTTTAAAAGAGGCGAAGATCTCGATCAATTTTTGGAGGATTTTCAACACTTTTTGCATGATGAACCTATATCTATTCAAGCACGGTATATGTTTCTTGGGCGCGCCATTGGTATGGCAAGCGGAGTCATCACGAGTTTGTATCCTGATATCGACTGGATCACATTGCTTAAAGACCGAGCGCTTCCCTTATTACGTACTCATCAACAGGAAGACAGTTCATGGCGCGCGGCTTGGAAAAAACCTATTCGCGAACTAGCGGCTTCTTTGTTTGGCGATGCTGGAGCGCTAGCAACTGACCTGGTACTTAAACAACTTGAACAAACGGTACTCGCTACCATTCAGACACCTGATACGTTATTACAAGTGCTTCAACGAGCCAACCGTAACGATCTCTTGATTAAACTTGAGCTCGAGCCTGTTCTTGCGCGATTAGAACGTCAAGAACGCATTATCATTCGTGGCATGATTGCCATCCTCATGAGCGTTAGTTTGACGCTTGGCGTATGGCTTGAACAAACGCAATTTATCTTACAAAGTAAATTGGCTTTCGGTGTAGCCTTGCTCTTTGGCGTCGTGCTTGTTATCAATGTCTTTAAGCACAAAAAAACGCGCCCAAAAAGACGCGCTTAAGGTATGCCTAGTGCATGGGTTAAGCGATAGCAAACAAATCAGAGAAACTTTCATCAGCAAAACATTCGTAACGAATATCATCTTCCAAGCCACTACAAGAAACAACTAATGAGTGACCGTCAAGATACCATACATCATCTTCGGTAATGAAAAACTGTATGCCTTCCACCTCGGTGGACAACGCTTCATGATGTGGTTTTTCAACTGTGATACCAAGCGCATATCCTGTTTGAAATTGATGTTGCGCACCGTAACGTACAAAAAACCGTATGGCTTGCCCTTTTTGCAGGTGAAGTTCCCGTGTAAACCAATTGGCTGCCATTTCAGTAACCCACAACATTCATAATCCCTCCGCTATACGCTTTGAATCCTTCGATTCGCCAAGTAATCTGAGATCATTTGCATAGGTGACTTTCCCATATTGCGGTATCCTGGATGCGCCCGTTCGTTGTTATACCCACTTAACCATTGCTCCAAGTCCCATTGCAATGATGCCAAGCTGTCATAGTTTCGCTCGCGAAAGGCAGGTTTAAAAAATTCATCAATGACATCAATATTAAATGCCTCAACAAAACCATGAATAAGATGGCTGTGTACCTGCGTCCTTTGATGTTCAATACCGTTTAATGCAAGATAGTACTCATAGGGATGGGCTTGTGTACCGCAATATTCCCTTCCGTTATCCGTAATAATTGCCTTAATGACAATCCCTCGATGTTTAAAAAACCTAAGTACATCATTTTGCAAAACCGTAACTGCATACTTAGGAAGTTTACCTGAATGCAAGAATCCAAAAGCATAACTACCAAAAGTATCAACAACAGCTTGCATATAAATCTTGCCCAATCCGCGTAACTGACCGACATATAACGTATCCTGTGCCAGAAGTTCTCCAGGGTACTTGCTTTCAGAGTGTCGTTCACGAAAGCAAGGATTTATATGTTCCACCTCGATCATTTGTTCAGCTGAAAGTGAATACCCTTGCGTGATGTACAGCTCTTCCAATCGTGCCAAGCGTTTTTGTTTTGTACCAAGACCCTGCCGCATCAACGTACTTTGCACAGTTACTGGTGTGACATCAATGCCATGGGACTGAAGCATCTCAGCAACTCGCACACAACCTATAGTTGGATGAGCCAGGTTTAAATCAAGAATACTTTGTGTTACTGACTCAGGGAGTACTTGCTTGTTCCGAGTAGTAACCATAGGACTATCCCTCAAACCAGCAATTCCCTCCGCCAAATACCGATCCCTATATTTGTAAAACTGTGTGCGAGAAATTCCACGTTCTCGGCAAACACGGCTCACATTGCCAATGGTCTGTGCCAAACGCAACAAACCAAGCCGTTGATAGGCAACTTTATCTTCCGCTGACATAGTCATATCAGGAATACAAGTGATCGTGCGAACTGAGCTGTCCATATCAACGGCTTCCGTGAAAGGACAATAAAAGCAAAGCTCAACATCCACATCACCCTGAAGCGGGCACCTCACGCGACCCCTCACGATATCATGGCGTTTGCAGAGCGTATCTCCCGCAATTGGTGCTTCCCGCGAACCGATCATTTACGTCACCTACGATAATCGCAGTAATTAATCCTATCACCTTTATTATGCTATTTTGTCAGCCAACCGAAAGATCATACGTCACCACATTTTTTAGTACTATTAGACTAATTTCATTGACTGTGACTAGGAAAAGCACTACTCCGACCTTTACACAAAAAAAAGAAAGGCCGCTGATCTTACGCGACCTTAAAAATTAAAGCCCATTCTAGAAAGGAACACAAGTAATTTTTCGCTCCTAGTCCATTAAGACTAGTCCTACTTGATACCTGTGGTTGCAATGCCTCGTACAAAATGACGCTGAAAAACAACAAATACAATAATCATCGGAAGCGTGAGCATGATATCACCGGCAAGAACACTGTTCCAAAAGGCATTGTACTGATTGTAAAACGAATTCAGTCCAACTGGCAAAGTGTACATATTCTGTTGAGTTTCGAGCAGAACGGGCCATAGAAAGGAATTCCAATTACCTTGAAAGGTAAAAATCGTTTGCGCAGACAACATAGGTCCAGCGAGCGGTAAAAAGATTCGAAAAAAAACACCCCAATGCGTTAACCCATCGATTCGTCCAGCCTCTTCCAAATCTTTTGGCATACCTAAAAAGAATTGTCGTGCTAAAAAAATCATAAACGGGCTCATCAGAAATGGAATAGTAAGTCCTTGAAAACTATTGATCCACCCCCATTGAGCTAACAGCATATAGATAGGAACTAATACAACTTGCCCAGGAATCATCATAATTCCTAAAAAGATGTAGAAAATCAGGCCACGCAAAGGAAACTTTAATCGTGCAAACGCATAGCCAGCAAGTGTATTGACGACGAGATTACCGACAGTTACGATCAATGCAACTACAATACTATTAAAAAGCCATCTTCCAAACGGAAACTGAGTAAGAATGTTCTGGTAGCTGTGAAAATTAAGCTGATTTATAGGCACCCACATGTTGAACACTTGTGATGTCGGCTTAAGAGATGTATAAAGGGACCACAAAAACGGTCCTAAAGCTATGACAGCATAAGCAATAGCTGCAACATAAAAGAAAACCTTCCCGATGCTTACCTTTGATTTTCTGTCTCTCATCATACTCTCCTAATCCTCTTTTCCCAATACCAAATTTTGCACTAGGGTTAAAATGAGAATGATGGCGAATAGGGTAAATCCCATAGCTGATGCATAGCCCATGTTCATATCTTTGAACGCCTTGTTGAACAAATCCAGAACGACGGTCATGGTTGCCCCCATTGGCCCTCCGTTGCCTTGAGAGATTACGTAGACACTATCAAACACTTGAAATGTTCCAATCATCCCCATCACAATGACTAGAAAGGATGTTCTTCGCAGCAGAGGAATTGTGATAAAACGCAATAAATCAAAACCCTTTGCACCGTCGATAGCAGCTGCTTCATAAACCTCTTCTGGTATATCTTGCAGTCCAGCCAAATAAATAATCATGAATTGTCCCACGGTAGACCACACTGCCATAGCCATCACGGAAGGCAATGCAAAATTGGGGTCAAAAAAGTAGTTGGGACCATGAATACCAAAATTCAATAAAATGGTATTGAGCAATCCGGTTGGATTGAAAATAAAAATGAACATAACCGCTACAGCCACAGTCGACGTCACTGTGGGAAGATAGTAAATGACACGAAACAGGGATTTTCCCTTCACACGATCAACGACTAGCGCTAACAATAACGCGATAGCTGTTTGAACAGGTACAACACCAAGCGAATATTCCGCCGTATTGGTTAGTGCTTGTAAAAATACGGGATCAACAAATAAATGAAGATAATTATCCAACCCTGCCCAGGTTGCATTTTGTGGATCCAGATATGAAAAGTGGAAAAAGCTCAAATAAAATGAGTAAAGAATAGGACCCCCTATAAATACCGCCAACGAAACAAATGCGGGCAAGACAAACAAGTATCCTGCGATCGCTTGGCTAGTTGCGCTACGACTAATGCGCTTGCGCCTTCGCAAAGGAGATGCCTCAACCCTATTCGTCATAATACATTCATTCCCTTAATTCGGCGCAAGCCTTAAGACTTGCGCCGATTGATGTATTGCTACAATAAATCTACCGGACTTAGTACTGGTTTTGACTTGTAAGTGTACTAATCGCCTTGGATAAAACAACTTGTGGTGTTTGGTGCTTCAAGATGCCAGCTTCTGTTGCATTATTGATCGCATCCACAAAGTTTTGGCCAAGAGTGCCAAATTGATAAGGCGCTGCCTGTTTGACTCCGTTTACAAACGCTTTGTAGGTAGGGTTTTTGGAAAGAAACATACCTTGTTCACTCGTGCGCGATGGCATAGCTAAACCAGAAAGAGCTGTCAGTTTTTCAGCTTTTGGTCCTGTCATGAAAAACAGCAATTTAGCTGCTTGAGATGGATACTGAGTAGTTTTCGCCATGGAATAACTAACCGTATAAATCATGTTATAATCTTTTCCATTGATGCCCGGGAAATTCGAAATGCCATATTGCAACTTTGGAGCTGTTTGTTGCATAAAGGGAATGATCCATGCACCTTCTGCTGCCATAGCCACCTTCCCCTGTGCAAATGCCTCACCAGCCCATGACGCACCTTGACCTGTTGGCGGGACCATGACGCCATTTTCTTGCATTGACATGAAATATTGCAAACCTCGACGGTTAGCCGGATTGGGGAATGTTGCCTGATTTCTTGCACCGTTGTAATAATTGCCGCCAAAGTCTAGCACGAGTGGGTAATACCGTGCCACGTCAATCGGGAAATCAAGTGGTACAATTCCTTTCTTTTTTAACAGTACAGCATCCTTTTGAAGTTCGGGCCACGTCGCAGGTGCACTATGAATCCCAGCTTTTGCAAATAACGTCTTGTTGTATTCGAGAGCGAGTGTATTGAAATCTTTAGGTAGCCCATACAACGAATTTTTCCATGTGAACGCTTGAAGAAGATTTGCATTAAAATCTTTGATATTCACTTTATCCTGCTTAATATAACTTCCTAGATTCATCAAAACACCAGCTGCTTCTAACTGCGGCGCAACCGAAGAGTCTACATAAAAGATATCCGGGGCCGTATGGGAAGCTAACATTGGCTGAAGCGCTTGCAGATAGTTTCCATTAATAACTCGTACGCCGACGGAGATCGACGGATTTTCCTTGTGGAAAACTGCCAACTGGCTTTTAACAAGCGCCAGTTCTGCTGGACTTGATGACCACATACCCAAAGTTAAGTGAACTGGAGTAGACGTTTTTTTGGTTTGATGTGCCGAAGGAATACTGGATATAACAGACCCTGTAAACGCAAATGCAGTGACACCTGTTACAAAAGCGGTTGCAAGCACAGAAACCCGGGTTTTTCTTTTCATGAATTGATCCTCCCAATATTGAATTTTTCCATGTACTTTTGCGTTGCATCAACCTGCGTTGACTGTCTCTACTGCCTTTCTATCATCACCTCCTAGTCGATTTTCTACAATTGACACTTGCCAACCTGTTGTATTGGTAACAACCGTAGTGACCACATCGCCTTGATTGGTGCGCGAAATCATCAAATCAAGCTGACCACTGCCAAGCCGCAAACCTTGAATCTCCATGAACGGCATGTCTGCCAACAAAGTAGGAGACAGTATGATCATTTTGTTATATCCGTCAACAGTCAAACCAAGCAGAGCTTGTAAAGCCAATACTGGCGTTGCCGCAGCCCACGCTTGAGGAGAGCACGACACGAGATAGGGGACTGGCGAACTTGCTTGTGCTATAGAAAATCCGCAAAATAACTCAGGCAAACGATACAATTCAAAGTGGCTAGCTGCTTTTAGAAGCCCCGAAATAACACGCGACATAGCTACCGTATGACCGTACTTTTGCATCCCTAGGAAGATCAACGAATTATCATGAGGCCATACTGATCCATTGTGGTAGCTAAGTGGATTATACACTCGCTCTTCTTGCGACAAAGTTCGAATCCCATAGCCTGTAAACATATCGTCTTGCATTAAGCGGTCAATCAGCTGATCCGCGATCGGTTGAGGCAGGATGCCTGAGAAGAGCACCTGACCCATGTTTGAAGAAACAACAGCAACTGGATGTTTATCTCCATCCAAAGCAAGTGCTATACTCGATCGATCCTCCAGCCAAAACTCTTTAATAAAACGAGCTGCCAGTTGATCGGCTGATTTTCGACAACGATCAGCTTCAGTCTTCATACCAGCATGGTCATACAAAGCCGCACACCCCATGAGCGCTTTATAGGCATACCCTTGAACTTCACATAAAGCGATCGGCGCTTTTGCAAAATCCCCATTTTGATGTCTTACAGAGTCTCCGGAATCTTTCCATCCTTGATTTGCGATACCGCCACTCGCCTCTTGATAATATTCCACAAAGCCATCATCATCGCGGTCGCCATAGTCTTCTATCCATGCCAAAGCGCGACTCACATGTGGCAAAATTTCCCCAAGGAGCGATTCATCAAGTGTAAAAGAAAAATACTCAACGACTAAGATTAAAAAAAGTAGCGTCGAATCTATGGAACCAAAATACGGTCCAAAAGGAACAGCTCCAATACGGGTCAGTTCACCTACACGCATTTCATGCATAATTTTCCCTGGTTGCTCGTCACGATCAGGACGAACTTGTGTCCCCTGATGAACAGCCATAGTCAATAACGTGGCACGTGCCACCTCAGGCGCCACCGGTAATAATTGTAAAGAAGTAATTAAGCTGTCACGGCCAAACGGTACGGCATACCACGGTACACCCGCAGTTGGCAAGGTCCCATAACCAACATCTGTTAGCAGCATACGAACATCACGCAACCCTTGTTCATACCAACGATCAAAGGATCGAGTGGAGCGAACACGGGGGACAGAATTCATCCACGCATCATATCTTTGACTAATCTTTGCTTGAATCATAACCGGATCAACAACAGGCAAAGTAGGAATTATTGTTCCATCCGTTAGTGGATACACCGTAACAACAAGAACGACCTCTTCACCGGCAGGTATTTCAAGTATGGTGCGGACTGATAAAGTGGAATCCCCTTGTGAAGCCCTGTAGTTTACATTGGCTGAAGGATTTCCCAAAACGTTTAAGTGAACAACAGTTTGAAGAACCTGACCATCTAACGCGCTGTAGATAAATGAAAGATAATTATCATGTGCAACACGCTGCACAGCGCTCTTCTTAACGTGCGGCGCATAACCGCGCACTTCAAACATATCGTCAAAATCACTGTCTAAACGGTATTCCACCGGGAGGATCGCTTGTCTATCGCCATAATTCCTGATGGTCATGTTTTCAATAAGTCGTTCTCCATCGACGATCTGCGAGCGTGTCACAAACAGGGAATCGCGATCAACTGATCCATCAGTTGCAGGTTTGTTCATCAAACGATATGCATTTTGATAATTATGCGTGGTATCCGAGTCAAGCAACGTAAACTCAAGCGGTGCAAAAGAACATTCAAAGCGCGATAAAACACGCGTATCTCGCGTAAACAGCCCATAACCATAACTATCTTTAGCCTTATCAGGTACGAAACCATACTTATCCGTTAGGAAAAATAAATCTGCTTCCTTTATAACGTGAAAGTTCACGTAATTTTTCCTCCCAAAACGTTTTGGATATTAGAAAAAAAGAAAAACCTGACGAACGTGGCAATTAAGTAGATTGGCGAATTAAAAGTTCCGGAGCCAACATGCGACCTTGGGCCGTATCGGTTCCTTCCGTCATAGCAACTACCATGTTCGCCGCGGTAACGCCCATCTCGTAGCGACGTTGCAAAATCGTCGTCAACGGCGGGGACGAAAACTGTGCAAGTTCGATATCGTCAAATCCAACAAACGCTACATCATCAGGAACAGCTATGCCTTGAGTTTTACACCAAGCTAAAGCTCCTAATGCCATGAGATCACTTGCAAAAAATGCGGCTGTGATCGAACGGTTTTGTTTATACACGTCTTCAAACGCTTTAGCACCACCGTCCGCTGTATAGTCAGCGTGTCTTTGCAACGATTCATCAACGGGTAAGTCCGCCTCACGAAGCGCCTCCTCATAGCCGCGTTTTCGATCCCGACTGACAGCCGCTTGACTATGTCCATTGATAAAAGCAATATTCTTGTGATCACGTGACAAGAGATGACGTACAGCCAACCGCGCTCCATAAACGTTGTCCGTCATTACATATCCACAAGTATCACTTAAAAGCGGCAAATCAATGACGACACTCGGTAAGGAAGAATCTACAACTTCATGAATGTACGGATCATCAAGACGGATACCCATAACACATACTCCGTCAAGACGACGCTCGGTGCAAAAATCCAAGTACGAAATTTGTTGTTGCCGTTTGGATGTTGTACTAAACAAAATTAAATCATAGCCCAATTCAGCTAGTCGATCATGCAATCCGTATAATACCTGGAACATAAAATAGTGCCCAGTTCTTCCTTTGCTCAGATCTGAAACAAGAAGTCCGATCGTTCGGGTACGATTCATAACAAGACTACGTGCCACACTACTTGGCCGGTAGTTCAACGTTTCAGCAATACGGACAATCTTACGTCTTGTCTCAACACTTACGTCAGGGTACCCATTTAATGCGCGTGAGACCGTGGTAATAGAGACACCTGCTGCTTTCGCCACATCTCGAATTGTAATCGGCACATTAAAAACCCCTAACAATGAAAACGTTAACAAATTCATTATAATCCAAAACGTTTTGGTAAGCAATAGCTTTCTCTTATGTATGATTAAAAAGAGTCAGAGAGTGACATCTCTCTGACTCTGGTATGATACCTTCAATTCGCGTAGTGTATACAGTTTTCGCAAACGACATAATGGACATCTTGCGTCAGTTCTTGCCATTTTAAGTCCACATCATCGTCATCCTCACTAAACTCCGCATCCCAAACAGAACCACAATAGGGACAGCGTACCTGCCTGTTTGTCTGTGCCACAACTTCGCCCCCTACGCTTTTTTGCACCAGACGTAGTGTCCCCCAATTCGGCACGTGCCCATACGTGAAAAGGCTTATTAAGCACGTACAGAAACTACATTTTGTTCGATACCTGATTTGGCATGTAAATTCGCGTAGAGGCCATTTTGTAATAGTAAATCACGATGAGAGCCATGCTCCATAATCTTACCTTGATCTAACACGTAGATTTCATCGGCATGAACGATCGTGGACAGTCGGTGCGCAATCACTAACGTGGTACGATTTTTAGAAACAGCTTGTAAACCCGCTTGCACGAGACCTTCTGTCTGACTATCCAAATTCGCCGTTGCCTCATCAAGAATCAGAACTTCAGGGTTAAGTGCCACGATGCGAGCAAATGAGATCAGTTGACGTTCCCCCATGGACAAATTAGCCCCTTTACCATGCAGTAAAGTCTTATAACCATCAGGTAACCTTTCAATCAATTCATGGGCTCCTACTGATTTTGCCGCAGCTACAACTTGTTCATCCGCGATATCTGTGCGAAACATGCGGATGTTATCAGCAACCGTACCCGTGAAAAGATGAACCTCTTGTTGAACGAGTCCAATAAACCGATGTAAATCGGACTGCGTCAACTGCTGAATATCTATGCCATCCAATCGAACAACACCTGACCGCGGTTCATAAAAGCGCATTAAAAGGCTCATAATTGAGCTTTTACCCGCACCTGTAGCACCAACAAACCCTACGAAGGCGCCCTTTGGCACATGAAAAGAAACATCGTGCAACACATCGGGTCCTTCATGGTATCCAAAAGTAACATGGTCAAAAGCAATATCCCCTGTCACATTAGAAAGTTGTAAAGGATGATCACTATCCGTGATCGCTTGTTTTTCCGAGAGGACTCTTCCTATTCGATCGGCCGCAACCATTGATGACTGTAGCGTATTCCATTGTTGTGTCACAGCATTTATTGGTTGGAAAAACTGCCTGATATAGGTGATAAATGCGTATAACGTACCGAATTTAATCGCATCATGCATAACAGCCATTCCACCAATCCACACGACTGCCGATACGGCCACATTACCCAGCACTTCAAGAACACGGTTAAACATCACTGATGTGCCATATTCGTGGACATTTGCTTGTCTATGGCTACTATTGAGTATTTCGAATCGATCATCCTGGCGGCGTTCCTGATGAAAGATCTGAATGATCCTCATACCGGCCAAATTTTCCGCCAAGAAAGTAACGATGAGCGACAACCGTGTACGAGTTGTTTGATAAGCTTCTCGAAGTCTACGGCGAAAGAATAGCGAAATAACAAAAATAACCGGTATAATGACAAGCGAATAGGATGCAATTTGGATATTCAATTCAAACATGGCAACGACGATCATGACAATGGATAGTCCATCGCGAACAAGACTAAGAAAAAACTGCGTAAAAAATTGACTAACCGTTTCTGTATCACTCGACACGTTAGTCACTAATCGGCCCACAGCATTCGTATCAAAAAATTCCATGGCTTGTGCTTCGATGTGAGAAAAAAGACGGATTCGAATTTTTCGAATGATATTTTGGCCCACAAATTGAAGTAAAACAATTTGTGCATAGTTGCTAACGACACCAAGTATAACAATACCCACGTAAACCAGACTGATGATCCAAAGCCCATGCAAGTTGGGATGCTTTACCGTGATATCACTATCGATAGCAACTTTAACCAGGTAGGGTTGCAGCACTGACGTCGCATTAAATACAAGAACCAAAATAATCACGATAATAAAGTGAATTTGATAGGAACGAGCAAACGGCAATAATCGTAGTAAGTTTCCAAATCCCGACTTTTCTCGTTTTGTCTCGACATCACTTTTGCCCATTTTATACATCACCACCTGACTCCTGTAACTGATGAATCTCGTTATAAAGTCCTTGCATTTGTAACAAATCCTGGTGCGTCCCTTGTTCAACGATTCTTCCATCTTCCAAAACAATAATCCAATCTGCATCTCGAACAACCGATAAACGATGTGAAACCATGATGGTAGTCCGCCCTTCACGCAATCTGCGCAAGGATGCGAGAATTTGTTTTTCCGTGTTCATATCTACAGCGGACAAACTGTCATCCATAATCAAGATTGGCGCATCCTTCAAGAGTGCACGAGCAATCGCTGTCCGTTGTTTTTGGCCACCGGATAACGTGACTCCTCGTTCACCGATTTGCGTGTCAAATCCATCAGGGAAGCGCAAAATATCTTGAAGCATCGCAGCATCTAATGCGGCCTGCTCTATTTCCTGCTCTGCGGCCTGCTCATTACCAAAGGATATATTTTCACCGATTGACGTAGAAAATAAAAATCCGTCTTGTGGAACGTATGCCATCGCTTCGCGCAAATCATGCAAAGAATAATCGTGAATATCCATACCATCCAACCAAATTGTTCCTTTTAATGGATCAAAGATACGCGGAAGTAAGTTGACCAACGTCGTCTTTCCCGACCCTGTTCTACCTACGATACCTAAAGTTTGCCCACACTTTAACTGAAAAGAGACGTCTACTAACGTTGGCATTGCAGCGTCAGGATATTGAAAAGACGGCAATCGGACGAAAAGGTCGCCGGAAATTCGCTTTCCTTGCACTGGATCATCAGGATCCGTAATGTCTGCAGGTTCCATGAGTAAAACGCGTAAGCGTTGCAACGAAGCGGATGCCCGTTGGAAATTGATAATGACAAAGCCTATTTGTTGCAGTGGTGTGATAATCATTGCGAGGTATAACGTAAAAGCTACGAAAGATCCTAAAGGAATTTGCCGATGCAGCGTCAGATAACCGCCATAGGACAGTGCAATGGCGAAACTCAGTGACCCCATTAACGGAATAAAGGATTGAAACAAAGCACTCCGAGAAATAACGCCCATTTGCTTTGAAACGATCGTATCGACACGCTTCGTAAATCGGCTTGTTTCCACATCCTCACTTGCTGTGGCTTTAACAAGGCGAATCGCCGTAATGCTTTCCTCTGTCAACTCAGCCATATCAGACAGCGATTCTTGAACTTGTTTAGAGGCCGTACGAATACGCGGTCCCCACCAAACGACAAACATCGGAACAAAAATGATTGGAATTATGCTTAAAAGAGTCAAGTTTACGTTCACCGTAGTAAACGTCATATACAATGTAGCAAAAAGCAAGAAAATAGCGTTGGTTAAAATGTTCATGCCGCCTGACAATGCCTCACGTACAACCTGTACGTCCGTCATGGCATGATTCAACAAATCACCGACGCTGCGTGTACGAAAATACGCGGTAGACAGGATTTCCCAATGACGAAAGAGCCGACTTCGTAATTGATACTCAAAAAGTCGACCCGTTTGACCATTACGAAATTGACCGAACCCATATAAAACCACTTGTAGTACACCAACGGCGAATAACGCCAGCGCATAATACGTCACGTCATGAGCCGTTAATTGACCACTGCTTAATGTATCCGTAAATTTGCCTATGAGATTTGGAAATTGAACATAAACGACTTCCGACAAGATGATGGATAAAATCGACAAACTATAATTCCATTTTTTGTCCCATAAAAATCGCCGGAGAATGTGTCGAGGATCTTCTGTATTACTATTTCCCATGTAGTACCTCACAAAGTATAAGTTTGTCTAAGTTCTTAGTATACAACAAAAAGCCCATAAAGGGCTTCGTCGATGGTCGCATGATGTATACCGTTGCGATTAGTCTATATAAGCAATCGCCTTATTACCATAGTGTGCGATAATATCGTTATACAAAAGATGCCCCGCCAAGATATGACCTGCTGAATTAGGATGCCATCCATCACCCATGTACATTTTGTAGGATTGTTTATGAGATACGATATAAGATCGCATCTGATCGAAGACATCGCAAACAACTACATTAGGACTATTAAAGCTTTTGGCAACACGAATTTCGTGTCGTACATAACGTGGTTCTTGCAATTTGAATTGGGTGTACGTTGCTTTTGTCACTGGGGGCGTTACCATGAGAACGACAGCGTGAATCGATAACGCTTCCGCAATTTCCTGATGAATATGAAAATCAAAAGTCGACATCGGCGTTTTGGGCAAGGCATCATTTAGCAAACCCCACGAAATGACGACGACTTTTGGAGCAAAAGAATGTAGCCATCCAAGGTAGTGATTCTTATAGAGCGTAGCCAGTTGTAGCCCGTTTGCACCTACAATGGTACGATCTATGTAATGATATGATGTTTTTGAGCGCAAAGATAATTCCTGAAAAGCCCGAGCCAGATACCCAGGACCCGTAGTATCCTTCCATCCATGAGCTACAGATCCTCCGATTGCCAGCACCGGCGTTTGTAGAGATTGACTTGTAGCAGCGGATCTTTGTGTGATGGAACCTGCATGCACCACGGTAAATATCACGATTAAAAAAACGGCGATACCAAATAAAACACTCCATCTTACTATCGGTGACATTCTCTTCTTACGCGATATGATTATGCACCTCCTGCGAACTCGTTAAGTCGGTGCAAAATGGTCTACGGACGCAGCATGCGCAACCGGGGAGCGACTGCACGCATACTGATCCGTAGGCCTTTGCATTTTTGCACCGCACATATAGTGTGCACCAACCGCTTTAAAACTGTCTTAAATTTTTCCGATCCACTCTTCCTTACGCATGAAACGCAATCGGTTTAGACCCAAATTGAGTTAACAAATCATGATAAAGAAGAAGCCCAGCCAATATATGACCTGCTGCATTGGGATGCCAACTGTTGCCGATATACTGATCGATATTCTGATGATGAACTTCCATATACTTCTTCATTTGATTGTATAGATCAATTTCGTAGACATTGTTGTTATGAAAACTTTGTGCGACTTGCAATTCAGCTGTGAGATACACCGCAAATTGTGTTTTGTACGTTGTCAGGGAAGCTTGGGTGACGGGAGGTGTCACCATGAGAACAACTGCGTGGTGCGCGAGTACATTGGCAATTTCATGATGAATATGCGCGCGAAAAGTTGATAAGGGCGTCTTCGGTAATGCGTCATTTAGCAGACCCCAGGATATAACAACTACATTTGGTCGCACTGTTCGTAACCAGCGCGTCATTTCCCCCTTATAAAGTGTCGTCATTTGCGACGAATTTGCACCAACAATGGTATGATCAACAATAACATAATGATTCGGGGTTGCTTTCGATAGGGACGTAAACCCCCTAACGATGTAACCACCAAACCAACCCTTTTTCCATGCTTTCCATCCAGTATCCATCCAGCCTCTTGTGACGGAACTTCCTATTGTCATCACTTGCTCCGTCGTATGTATCACAGGTGCAACTTTATGTGTACTCGACCAAGAATTGGCATCACGAACGGTTTTTACTGCCATCAACAACAGAATCAGACAACCTCCCACTAGGAATACAAGACCAAATTTTCTTCTTTTGCGAATCAAAAGGACACCTCCAATGAAAAAATGAAGTGGGCACTCATTGCGCCCACTTCATTATAGTCCATCTAGAGCATTTTCAGCGTACGTAATCGAAAATGTCGCATATCAAGTTCTTCAACAACGACATGCAAGCCCATGGCTTCCACGGAAGCGATCAGTGGCTGTGTTCGATGAGGCACATGGATATCAATAATCGTACCAATCGGAGCTTCTTCGATTGCTTTAATGATCTCTCCTCGTGGATGCATGCCCCTTTGAATTTGTTCACGCACATCAATGACAATGTGGTTACCATCTCTTTGCAGTTCAATCATGTTCGCAACTCCTTTTGCAAAAAGTGTATTTGATTCATGATTGACTTATCTTGACATGGGTTTGGCTTTACTGCAGTGATGCACCGCACACGTAAACGGTGATTTGGACGAACATCTCCATTATGACTATACTGTAGAAAGAGGTGAATGAAGTGCACAATCGTATAGCCGTAATCGGCGGCGGTATCACAGGACTTGCGGCAGCCTATAGTCTTTTGCAGATGCAAAAAACGGTTACTACCCAATTTCATATCACGCTTTGTGAACAAGACAACCATTTTGGTGGTAAGATCCGGACAGAGCGACATAACGGGGTGATCATGGAAACTGGTCCAGATTCCATGCTAGCGAGGAAAATTCAAGGTTTGTCGATTTTGTCAGAACTTGGTCTCGACAAAGAACTCATTGGTACCAGTGGAACAGCACTTAAAACTTACATATTGCACAAGGGACGTTTGGAGCGCTTACCACCAGGAACCAACATGGGAATTCCGATGCAAATTGCTCCATTTGCCAGTACACGTCTGATTTCTATTCCTGGCAAAGTCCGTGCCTTAGGTGATCTTTTTATTTCTCGACGTACGCATCAAGGAGACGTGTCGTTAGGGCGTTTCTTACGACGGCGCTTTGGTGATGAACTTGTTGAAAACATTGCCGAACCTTTAATGGCTGGCATTTATGCCGGAAAGATTGACGATCTCAGTTTGCAGGCGACATTTGCACAGTTTGACGATCTTGAGAAAAAATACAGAAGTCTCATTCTAGGATCGATCGCACAACGTAAAACAATGCGTAAAAAGACACTTTCGTCATCCAAAAGTCCTGATTCACAAGCAGGCGCACCAAGTGCACGAAGCGCATTTGTGACACTTCCGCAAGGGCTATCGGATCTTGTAACACGCATTGTCGACGCGATTAAAGATCATGTCGATTTGCGCCTTAACACGGAAGTCACTGCGATCAGACAAAATGAAAATGGCACGTATACGATCGACAGCAAGCAGGCCGATCAGACTGTCCATGATACATATGATGCAATCCTGGTGGCTACGCCCACCTATCACGCTGCACCACTATTAGAAGATATCGTACCTGAAGCGATGCTTCTAAATGATATCGTCTATGGCTCTACGGCCACAGTCATGACAGCTTTTGCAAGAAATGACGTACCTGATCTTGATGCATCTGGATTTGTCGTGCCCCGTGCGGAAAAGCGAGCGATCACCGCCTGCACGTGGGTATCAAGTAAATGGCCACATAGTACTCCAAAAGACCAAATACTGGTGAGATGCTATGTCGGGCGATCGGGAGACGTCGATGCTTTGACGTTAGATGACAATGGAATTATTGAAGCGGTGCTAAACGAATTGCATACTATCATTGGTATAGATGCAAAGCCAACGTATGCAAAAGTGACACGCTGGGATCAGGCTATGCCACAGTATCGTGTAAATCATGAGCAAATCGTTAAACGCGTAGAAGAAGCTTTAGCAAGGACAGCACCTGCGATCCAAATCGCCGGAGCCGGGTATCATGGTCTAGGTGTGCCGGACTGCATGTTGCAAGCACAGGCGGCAGCCAAGCAAATTAGAGATTATCTAGTAACCAAATAGTACATTCGTGTCATGCGAAAATCCATTTAAATCCGTTATAATATTTTTGGTTACCCACCTTTACCTCGATGGGCAGTCCCACGGTACGTGAGCGACGTGAGACTGCTATTTTTTTAATTCGAGTACAATGGGCTCCTAGATCCTAATGTTTAGTAATATGCTCGAATCAAGTTCAACTCGGTGTCAGTTTGCAGCACATATGATGATACGGTGGACGGAATTAACACAGTGTCACCAAAAGCCAGTGTCAATGCGTCTTTTGTACCATCAGACAAGTGATAAACCAGTATTCCATGACCAAACGCCACAGTTACGATATCGGGATTCCCCTTTTTGCCCTGAGTCAACGTGTATTCTGTTGAAGTTAAATTTACGACGTCCATCGTAAAATACGGGCATGATACAAGTTGCCGATGATCTATCCCATCACCATCAAATAGGGAATGAGCATAACTTGGTTCATTAGCTAGGTCATCGCCATATTGCATAACTTCTCCCGCTTTTTGCACATGCAACTCACGTGGCTTTCCGGATTGATCGACGCGATCCCAATCGTAAACACGATACGTCACGTCGGATGTCTGCTGTACCTCGATCACCTGAGTCCCTGCAAGAAGAGCATGAAGCATGCGTGCAGGCACAAAAACCAAATCTCTTTCCTGCACAGGCTGGTACGATAAAAACGATTTCACAGATCCATGTGCTACCGCATCCAGGTATTGTGATTGATTTGCAAAAGTATGTCCATAGATCACTTGGCCATTTTGTTTGGTCTTGAGAACATACCAAGCTTCTGTCTTTCCATAATCTCCTTCATGTGCTAAAGCATACTGATCATCTGGGTGGATTTGTACTGACAGGTCACTATTAGCCTCCAAAAATTTGATCATCAAGGGAAACCGTTGTTGTGGAGATTGACCCAAATAAGCTGGATAGTTCTCTGTTAATTCTACTAAGGATGTGCCTTGTAGCGGACCATTGCTAACAACACTCGTACCATTGGGATGCCCGGAAAGGACCCAATACTCCCCAATCGGTTGATCGAAATTATCACCAAATTTTTCAACAAGCTCATGACCGCCCCACAGCCTTTCCATGGCGATGGGATGGAACTTTACTGGATATTCCACCATATCGTTTTAAACCTCACTTCCTTAATATACCTTAACCTATCATACAAAAAGCAGACACAGATAGTAAAGGTCCTGTGTCTGCTAACTATTCCTCTAATCCCATAGCTCTATAATCTGTGAAATCCACTACACCATCGACTGGTACACGCACTTTTCTTTCGTACCGCAATAAGGCGTATTCCATA
The DNA here is from genome assembly GCA_027343965.1 of Caryophanales bacterium. GTDB lineage: Bacteria > Bacillota > Bacilli > Alicyclobacillales > SLC66 > JAKACU01. Next base: position 25,769 of record DAHWJX010000020.1, read on the forward strand.
TCATCACCAAATACACCATCTAGCGGGCCGTGGTAAAATTTAGCATAGTACAGTCTGCCCTGCACAAGTTGCACATCAGACCCACGACTTCCTTTAGATAATTCACGTGGCGAAAGAAAAGGACCCCCTAAAGGATTCCCATCAATCACAACACGTGTGCCTAACGGTATGTGGGGGTAAATACGTTCAACATTCTCATTTTTTGTTCGAATACATCCTGCACTAACACTTTGGCCAACAAGATGTGGTTTATTGGTCCCATGGATTCCATAAATACCCCATGGAACATTAAGCCCTAACCACCGTGTGCCAAAACCCCCTCCCCAATCTTTATACTTTGTAATCACGCGCCAATTACCGATCGGAGTTGGCGTGGTGGGTTTGCCTGCAGCAATCGGAATAACAATTTCTGGGTGACCATTACGAAAAACGGTTAACTTTCTTGTAAATAGATCTATCCATACGACAACAGGTACTTGTTTCGATCGTAATGAGGATTGTGCCATGGTCGGCACAACCACACTTTGAGACAACAGAGTCGCAACCAAGAGTAGTACTGCCTTTTTCACCCCAAGCGCCACACCGCATCCTTTATTTTTTTCTTAGTGTGTCGCAGGACTCACATTCCATTCACTTGTCTGGATTTTAGAGCCTCTGTCAAAACAGGGACTACCTCAAATAAATCCCCGACAATTCCATAGTCGGCCACTTTAAAAATGGGTGCTTCAGGGTCTTTATTAATTGCCACAATGACTTTAGCATTCGACATACCCGCCAAGTGCTGAATGGCCCCAGAAATACCGCACGCGATATAGAGGTCCGGCGTCACCACTTTGCCAGTCTGCCCGATCTGCAAAGCATAATCGCAATAACCTGCATCGCACGCAGCGCGCGATGCCCCCACCGCTGCGCCAAGCTGCTGCGCTAGTTCGTACAGTGGATCAAACCCTTTTTCACTTTGCACACCCCGACCACCTGACACAATAATCTTGGCCTCAGTCAAATCAA
>DAHWJX010000032.1:0-2051 GCA_027343965.1 Caryophanales bacterium
GAGGAGTTGGACAACACTACCTTGTGCAACATTTTCTTCGGTAGAAAATAAGGAACCCGCAGGTATCCAAACCTCATCTTGTGCTTCGATGTGAATATAGCTATTCCATGTAGCTGCAATATGGGGACCGTCCGTTCCCATCGTGACAATGCTTGCTGGACCTTCGTGCTTGATGATTTCCAAGATCGTATCATTGAACAAAGTATAACTCACTCCTTTTCTTCTTCGTTTGCATCATAGCATCGTTTTGCTTGAACCAATATGGAGAAGATCACACTTTGGGGTGACTTGGGATTTTTTCTATGGTACATTAAATCAAAATATACAGACAGAAGGGAGATGACACTGTGGGGGTGGATTCGGCATTGCCTGTAGTTGATCGGGTGCGTCCATTAGTTCGGGAAAACTTACATGCTATTGCACCGTATGTTCCGGGACGCCCGATCGCTGATGTGATGAGCGAATATGGCTTGCAAGATGTAGTCAAACTTGCGTCGAATGAAAACCCGTGGGGTCCGTCCCCCAAAGTGGTTGCGGCACTACAACATGCGCTTGGCGCTATTCATCGTTATCCAGATGGAGCTGCCAAAGACTTGCGAGCAGCGATTGCCTCACAACATGGTTTGCAGCCAGAGTCTGTACTGGTTAGCAATGGATCTGATGAAATGATCAAAATGTTGTCAGAAACATTTTTAGATCATGGTGATGAAGTCGTCGTACCGTATCCTAGTTTTGCACAGTACAGTTCTGGTGCTATGGTGATGGGAGCTACCATTGTTCAAGCACCATTAAGAGAGAATCTTGAGTATGATATTGAAGCTATGGTCAAGAGCATCTCGCCGCGGACAAAACTTGTGTATCTTTGTACGCCGAATAATCCTACAGGTACATGGCTAACGCATGAACAGGTTCGTTATTTTCTTGATCAGATACCGCAAAATATCGTTGTTGCGCTCGATGAAGCGTACCTTGAATATGTGACATCAACGGATCCTGTTAGGTCGCTAGAATTCATTCGTGAAGGTAGACCGGTGTTGTCATTACGCACGTTTTCAAAAATTTATGGATTGGCTGGTCTGCGTTTAGGTTACGCTTTGGGAGATCCGCAATTCCTTGCTTTTGTTAATCAGGTGCGTGAACCATTTAATGTTAACGTTCTTGCACAAACGGCAGCTTTGGCAGCCTTATCCGATCAGGAGCACGTTGCTTTGATTCGAGAGAAAAACGACCAAGGCCGTAAGCAGTATTATGAAGCGTTGGATCAGTTGGGCATATCGTATTGTAAAACGCAAGCGAATTTTATTTTGGTGAACGTCGGCGATGGTTTGGCTATTTTTGATGCTATGCAACAGCTTGGTGTCATCGTGCGGGCAGGTTTTGCCGGACTTTCGCAGTATGTGCGAATCTCGATCGGCACAACGGACGAGAATGAACGCTGTTTGCAGGCATTGGAAGCCGTGGTAGAGAGATAGGATGTTCAGAGATTAGAATGTATAGGGAGAGATGAATGATGGCAGAAGATCGAATTCAGGAACTGCGGCTTCAATTAGATGGAATAAACACCGAATTGTTGCATGCCCTAAATCGCCGGGCCGCTATTGTGCAAGAGATCGGGGAATTAAAGCAAAAGTTTGGTATGCGGTTGTATGATCCCGAACGTGAAAAGGAACAGATGGAACAATTGGTTCAAGAAAATACCGGCCCCTTTTCGGATGCGACTATTCGCCACCTCTTTAAGCAGATCTTCCAAGTCTCGCTTGGGCTCGAAGAGGAGCAAAAGAAGCTGTTGGTCAGTCGCTCACACACGAATCATGACACTGTTGTAAAAATTAAAGACCTCGAGATTGGCAATGGGACACCTATTATCGTCGCAGGTCCATGCTCTGTTGAGACGGAAGAGCAAATGGAGAAAGTTGGACTCAAATTACAATCACAAGGGATTCGACTAATGCGCGGTGGCGCGTACAAGCCGCGTACATCTCCTTATGACTTTCAAGGGCTTGGCGAACCTGGTTTAAAAATGTTGAAAGCAACAGGGCAACGTTATGGTT
>DAHWJX010000047.1:0-6229 GCA_027343965.1 Caryophanales bacterium
GGAACAGAGTCGCTTGGTGTAACTACGCAACAGATCAAGTCAAAAACAGGCACGTATGGAATTCCGGAATTTGGTACAAAGTTTGTTCGCCAAATGCTGGAAGAAACAAAGCCTAGCACGTTTGCCGACCTTGTGCGCATATCAGGATTGTCACATGGAACGGATGTATGGCTCAATAATGCGCAGGAACTAATTCGGCAAGGTACAGCAACGTTGAGTGATGTCATATGCTGTCGCGATGATATTATGGTGTACTTAATTTATCGCGGTCTGGATCCTTCTCATGCCTTTAAGATCATGGAATCGGTTCGCAGAGGTAAAGGTTTAAGTGACGATGACGAGCAATATATGCGATCATTCGATGTGAAAGATTGGTATATGGAATCGTGCCGACGTATCAAATACATGTTTCCAAAAGCACATGCCGCAGCTTATGTTCTAAATGCGGTGCGTATCGCCTACTTTAAAGTGCATCATCCACTTGCCTATTACGCAGCTTACTTCACTGTGCGTGCCGAGGATTTCGATCTGGCGCTTATGGCACGCGGCGCCGATGCTATTGCGGGGCGAATTGATGAGATTGAAGCGAAACAAATGATGGCAACGACCAAAGAAAAGGCTCTACAGACCGTGCTTGAAGTGGCTCTTGAGATGACGCGTCGGGGTTTTCGCTTTTATGGTCTTGATCTGTATGCATCAGATAGTACGCGTTTTTTAGTCAAAGAAGATGGCTTGTTGCCTCCATTTGCGGCAGCATCTGGTATTGGTATGGCGGCAGCTAGTAACATGGTGAGCGCACGCAAGGAAGCAGAATTTTTGTCTGTAGAGGATTTGCAAGAACGATCCCATGTATCGAAAACGGTTATTGAGTTGCTTCAGGGTTATGGATGTCTCGATGGCTTACCCGAATCCAACCAATTGTCCTTATTTTGATTGCCTTTTGGGCTAATTGCATTGCAGGGATGGCAGTGTTATACTGCATGTGTTAGATGTGTGTAACATACCTTTGTATGCTACTGGAGTGGGGATTCCCCACTCTTTCGTTTGTATGACTGTTCTGACCCGTTTGAGGGGTGCGTTCAGGGGGGCCGATATGGCAAAATTTAAAGTGACTGATCTCGTTACCGAGATGGTTACACCGATTCTTGAGGAACATGAACTTGATCTTATTGACGTGGAATTAAAAAAAGAAGGCGCCAATTGGTTTTTACGTGTATACATTGACAAGCCATCGGGGTATGTGGATTTGGATGACTGCTCGGTTGTCAGTGAAGAGTTGTCAGTTAAACTGGATGCAACAGATCCTATTCCCAATGCGTATTTTCTTGAAGTCTCATCGGCTGGTGCGGAACGTCCATTAAAACGACCGGAAGATTTTACTAAAGCCATTGGAAAACGCGTTTATGTCTCTTTTTATGAACCGTGGAATGGACGAAAGGCATTGGAAGGCATATTGATAGAGTACGGTGATGGGTGGCTGGTTATCAACGAAGACAATGAGCCCGTTAGGGTGCCGGTCGAAAAGGTGGCCGGCGCCCGTTTGGCTATTACGTGGTCTTAGCGTTGTTTTGTAAGTTGGATTAGGGGGCGAATAGCTGTTTATGAATGCAGATTTTATTGAAGCGCTGAATCAATTGGAAAAGGAGCGCGGCATCAGTAGCGCAGTGCTTCTTGAAGCCATTGAAGCTGCGCTGATTTCCGCGTATAAACGCAACTTTAGTTCTGCCCAAAATGTCCGTGTAGAGATCGATCGAGATTCTGGAGAAATGCGAGTATATGCCAGAAAGACGGTCGTCGAGCAACCAGCGGATCATCGTTTGGAAATATCGATTGAAGCGGCTGAAGAAATTGATGCAAAGTACCGCCTAGGTGATGTGGTTGAACTGGAAGTTACACCAAGAGAATTTGGCCGTATTGCCGCTCAGACAGCCAAACAAGTCGTCACACAGCGTATCCGCGAAGCTGAACGCGGCATTATCTATTCAGCTTACGCAGACCTCGAAGAGGACATTATTTCAGGCATGATTACCCGCCAGGATGGACGTTACTACTACGTTGATCTGGACCGCACTGAAGGACTCCTTCCTGTTAATGAAATCATTCCTAATGAACAATTGCGTCTTGGAGACCGCATAAAAGCGTTCATTTCCCGTGTGGAAAAGACGACAAAAGGTCCGCAAATTATCCTCTCGCGCATTCATTCTGGGTTATTGCGACGATTGCTTGAGATGGAAGTGCCGGAGATTTACGATGGCGTGGTGGAAGTGAAATCGGTAGCCAGAGAAGCGGGATCGCGATCTAAAGTGGCGGTGTTTTCAAGAAATGCTGATGTTGACCCCGTGGGAGCTTGTGTTGGTCCTAAAGGGATGCGAATTCAAACGATCGTCAGTGAACTCAAAGGCGAAAAAATCGACGTGGTCGAATGGGGCAACGATCCAGCCTTGTACGTAGCAAGTAGTTTATCGCCTGCCAAAGTGATCGATGTCGAGATTATAGAAGCGGATAAAATGGCACGCGTCATTGTTCCTGATAATCAACTTTCTTTAGCCATCGGAAAAGAAGGACAAAATGCAAGGCTTGCCGCCAAATTGACCGGTTGGAAGATTGATATCAAAAGCGAGTCACAATCTGGTAGATCTGCACCAGCATTCGCACAATTGGATCATGACATTTTATTTCAGGATTAGGAGGTGATCGCATGTCCCCTCGCAAAGTACCCTTGCGGCAATGTGTGGGGTGTCAGGAGCAAAAACCAAAGCGGAGCATGTTGCGCATTGTGCTAACGCCTTTAGGCGAAATTATGGTAGATCTGACGGGCAAACGAGCGGGACGCGGCACCTACATTTGTGCATCGCCAGAATGCTTCGAATTAGCCAAAAAGCGAAAGTCTTTGGACCGTGGGTTAAAAACTGCAGTTCCTTTACCAGTCTACGATGAATTGTTGAAAGTTCTGAGAGAACGTGAAGCACATGAATGACGTTTTGCAATTCTTAGGTATTGCCGCTCGGTCGGGCAATGTTATATCGGGTGAGGATGCATGTGTGCGCTCGATTCGCGAAGGAAAAGTGCGTTTGATGATTCAAGCGGCGGACGCAGGCAGCAATGGAGCGAAAAAGATACGCGACAAATGTGCCTTTTATGGCGTACCGCTCATCACGTGTTTTATGCGTCAGGAGCTTGGACACGCGATCGGAAAACCTGCGCGGTCTGCGGTGGGTGTCACTTCTTTGCAACTGGCGACGACAATTCAACGCATGTTTCTGGATCATAACGGAGGTGACTCTATTTGACGAAATTGAGAGTATATGAATATGCTAAGCAACTGAACATGTCAAGCAAAGAAATCATTACCATTCTAAGTCGTTTGAATATTCCGGTCAACAATCACATGAGTGTGATGGAATCGGAAATGGTGGCGGCTGTGGAAGGTTTTTTTTCCGATGTTAAGGCACGTGCTGCGGCGCGTACGGTTCAGCAAGAACGTCTCGTGAAAGATGCTACACCTCGAAATGCGACACCTGTTGCACAGCAAGAAGCGCCCGCAGGTGAGCCTGTACCCGCGCAATCTGAAATTAAGGTAAGGGATCAGGAGAGGGTTCGGATTCAATCGGAATCTGACGTAAAGGCAACAGCATCTGCTGTACCGGATAACGCTGCGAATCAACCCGTTCGTCAAGTAGGAAATGATCAAGGGATCATTGGTGCTCGATCTACGCAAGATGCCACGACAAGACGACCTACGACAAACGGCGATAGTCAGCAAACCGGTAACCGTTCGGGAACACGTCAAAGCAATTATGGTAATCGCGATGCATCGACCAATCGTCCAGCGCGTACTGGAGATCGACCACCTTTCAACCGCGATCGTTCTGCTTCGACCGGAAATGATCGCCGTCCTAGCTCTGACGCATCATCGCGTCCGAGCAACCATAGCGGTGGCCAAGGTTATAACGGGGGATCAGGTCGTCCTCAAGGCCAAAATGCTTCAGGGCGTCCTTCTGGCGGATCAGGACGTCCTTCTGGTGGATCGGGTTATGCTGGATCGGGTGCGCAGCGTTCTGCATCAGGTGGTGGTTACGGTGGCTCAAGAACGGGTGGGACCAATCAGGGTGGCAATCGCTTCTCCAATGATGCGCCACGTCCTTCTTCAGACTCAGGTGCACGGTCAGATGCTAATCGTCGGTCGCCCCGGCCCAGTGGAGATCGTAGACCGGATCAGCGTTCTTTTGGAGGCAGCAGTCCAAGTGGCACATCACCGCGCTTTGGATCGAATGCTACTTCATCAGGTGGACAAAACAGCGCATTTGGCGCGCGCAAACGCACTGGTGATCGCAATGATTCAAGCCGCGTCTCCTCGCAAGAAAAGCGCGAGAATAACCGCAAGTTGCAACCACCACGTACCAGGCAACGCATAACCAGTAATGTCGTCAAGGCACCGGAGGGTCCGCGTCAGGTATCGGTGGATGCGCCTATGTCGGTGGGTGAGTTTGCCCGCTTGATTCGCCGTGAAGTGTCAGATGTTATCAAAAAGCTGTTATTTTTAGGTATGCCAGCGACGATCAATCAAGAGATTGATACAGACACGATGGTGCTTTTAGGTGCTGAATACGGTACTGAAGTTGAGGTTCAGGCACCGCGCGATCTTGAAGCTGAAGAAATGCTTGTCAATGATGTTGATGCTGCTACACTCGAATCGCGTGCACCTGTCGTGACCATTATGGGGCACGTTGACCACGGTAAAACGACATTGCTTGATGCCATTCGTGAATCGAATGTCATTGCATCAGAGGCCGGCGGCATCACGCAACATATTGGCGCTTATCAAGTGGAGATCAATAAAAGGAAGATCACCTTTTTAGATACGCCAGGTCATGCCGCTTTTACGACGATGCGGGCACGCGGTGCGCAAATTACTGATATCACCATTCTTGTTGTGGCAGCCGATGACGGTGTTATGCCACAAACTGTTGAGGCCATCAACCATGCTAAGGCGGCTAATGTGCCGATTATTGTGGCTGTGAACAAAATGGATAAGCCTGGTGCGAATGCAGATCGTATCAAACAGGAGTTGACGGAGCACGGGCTCGTGGCTGAAGAGTGGGGTGGGGATACCATTTTTGTCCCTATGTCAGCTAAACAAAGACAAGGAATCGAAGAATTATTAGAAATGATTTTACTTGTGGCTGAAGTGGCGGACATGAAAGCTAGTGTTTCAGCACGTTGTCGTGGAACGGTTGTTGAATCTGAACTGGATCGCGGTCGTGGACCGGTTGCTACCGTATTGGTGCAAAACGGGACACTGCATGTTGGCGACATGGTCGTAGCGGGCAATACGTTTGGACGCATTCGTGCCATGGTCAATGATCGTGGTAGACGGGTAAAAGAGGCGTTGCCGTCAACTCCTGTCGAGATTGTTGGCTTGTCCGATGTGCCAAACGCAGGTGATCCGTTTGTCGTGTACGATGATGAAAGGCAAGCTAGACAAGTTGCTGAGCGTCGTGCTATGCGGCATCGCGCAGAAGAACTTGGTGCGACAACACGTGTTACCTTGGATGACTTGTATAAACAAATTCAAGAAGGCGAAATTAAAGATCTGAATATCATCTTAAAAGCAGACGTTCATGGGTCGGCAGAAGCTGTTTTGGGCGCTTTGCAAAAGATTGATATCAGTGGTGTGCGCGTTCGTGTTATTCACAGTGGTGTTGGCGCCATCACGGAATCTGATATCTTGCTCGCGTCAGCGTCCAAAGCAATCGTTGTCGGCTTTAATGTGCGACCAGAGCCCAATGCGGCAAAAATGGCAGAATCTGAGCAAATCGATTTGCGGTTATACCGAGTGATTTATCACCTGATCGATGAGATTGAGGCTGCGCTAAAGGGTATGTTAGACCCTGAGTTTAAGGAAGTTGTTATCGGTCATGCCGAAGTGAGACAATTGTTCAAAGTATCGAAAGTCGGCACGATTGCTGGGTGCATGGTGCAAGAAGGCAAAATGCTGCGAGATGCTGATATTCGTGTGATTCGCCAGGGTGTTATCGTATTTGAGGGTAAACTTGATTCCCTCAAACGCTTTAAGGATGACGCACGCGAAGTAGCTGCTGGCTACGAATGTGGTCTAACCATTGAACGCTTCAATGATTTAAAAGAAGGCGATATTGTTGAAGCCTTCAAGATGGAAGCGATCAAGACGGAGTAGGTGAGTGCTGTGAAACTTCGTGCAGAACGCATG
>DAHWJX010000103.1:0-6185 GCA_027343965.1 Caryophanales bacterium
AAACGAGCCTTTGCGAATGCCACACTTCGATTGCACAATAATCCTTTCACGAATATCATCATTCATGTGAATAGCGTCTGCGAAGATTTCTTCACAGGATCCGCCACCATAGATATCTGCATGATCGAAGAAATTTGCTCCTGCTTCAAGGGCCGTATGTACGAACGTTTCCGCTTGTGCTTTGTCCAACGAATTAATCCTCATACAACCTACGGCGACAACCGGTACGTTTAAAGTACTTGTACCTAGTTTCATAGTTCTCATAAAAGTATTCCTCCTCAATAGGGTAAGCGATGGTAGCGTTAACCTAGTGTAACGGATTAACAGTATTCCCTTGTTTAATTGTGGCATACATTCTTATTGTTCTCAAGGGGTACTTTCATGATGCAAGCATTTTCTACGCAGGTCGCAAATCAAAAGTTGCGAAACGTGCCTAGCATCTCTAGTATCTCTAGTATCATGCGTTATACTAAAAAAAGAATGGGTTTAGAAAGGAACGTGCTCATGCAACAATCTTGGGTGATAGCTGTCGATCTAGATGGGACGTTGTTACGATCGGATCAGACGATCAGTGCCGCCAACAGGCAAGCACTGCAGATGGCCCGAGAGTTAGGGCACACGGTGGTTATTGCCACAGGAAGGCCATTACGTACAGCTCTTCCATTTCATCAAGAATTGGGGCTTACGACACCGTTGATTACGTTAAATGGTGGTATGATTTGGAGTCCTCAAAAGGATATGGTGCTTTCGCAAACGGTTCTGTCGACGAATTCATTATACCGGTTGACGAAGTTAGCTGAGATTTTCGATGGGTATGCTGTCTTAGCAGAAGCAGGTACATCCTGCTACCAGGTCACTGTGGATCACTTAGTCGGATGGCCAAGTGAGATGAAAGCCTTTTTCGAAGCGGCCGTACTCAATGGGCCATTTTCTGCAAAAGCAAAACTATGGCCTGAAGAAGGATCGCTTCCTGAAGCACCGAATGCTGTATTGTTGAGTGTGCCACGTGAAAATCACGAGACGTTTTTTGTTCAACTTGCACAACTCGGTTTGCCAGACATACAGTGGCGCTCATGGCGGAGTCCGCATTCGATCATTGAGATTATTGCAAGTGGTGTCTCTAAAGCAACAGCGATACAGTATGTGATGAACTATTTATCCATGGAGCAAACGTCCGTCATGGCTTTTGGCGATGAAATGAATGATGTTGCCATGCTGCAGTTTGCCGATCGGGGAATTGCTATGGGAAACGCCAATTCGCTATTACTACCTCATGCCAATGATGTGACGGCGACCAATGAAGAAGATGGCGTAGCCGGTTATCTTCAACAATTCTTGCAATTATCCTTACGATCTTCGTCACCTTCAACCTAAACGGCTGCCCCTCATTCGCTAAGAAGAAGACGACGATCAAAAAGCCTGCGTGTCACATTGGCCCAAGACTGCGTGGCGACTCCGGAGGACAAGGCGATAACGGCGGTTGCTAGTCCCGACAATGTGCCGTGTGCAGCGTACATGGCGAGTATAGAAAGTACGTTAAGCAACAGTAAGCTTGCCCACAAAGGGATTGGTGTACGCAGTTCGAGCAATTGCCCGATCGCCACAAAGCCTCCGGAGGAGTACCCACGTGATACTAAGAGCCCGATCGGCAGTTTGGCAAAAAGCAAGATCAAGATAAACGCCAAACCTTTCGGCCACTCGATGTCGATAGGGACCTGTTCAAATAACCACATGAACGAAGCCGTCATGACCGACGCGAAGATTGTCCAAACTGCCGTGGTCTTGCCTCCAAGCATAAATACCGTCAAAAAAATGGCTGTCTTTAAACTTAAATTGACGATCCCCACACTAAGGTGAAAATTGTCGGCAAGGCCGATGCTGAGTCCACTAATGCCGCCTGAGGAAATATGCGACGCTTTTTCAAGAAACACCGATGTAGCAGCCATCAGGACACATCCTGCGAAATAGCGCAGTGGTGGCACAGGTAAATGGGTCGTCATATACGTACGCTTCCTTCTGCTAGGATACAGACCATGATGAACTTTAGTGTGAACAGAGGGACTTAGTTACATACCTGAGTTACCTAGACAAGCCAAAGTCGGTGGGGTACAATTTTGGCCATGTGGTGAATCATTGCAAAGACTATATGTTATGGGAGTGTCTTATGTTAGTAGGAATTATTGGTGCGATGCAGGTTGAAGTAGATAACTTGGTTGCCAGTATGGATCATAAAGTGGTTGAGACAATTAGTTCGATAAACTTTTACCGCGGGACTATAGATGGGTACGATGTGGTTATTGCAGCATGCGGGCCAGGGAAAGTGAATGCGGCGTTGTGTGCCCAGACGATGATCATTAAGTATGTCCCTGATGTTGTGATTAACACTGGGGTGGCTGGTAGTCTTTCACCAAAGTTGCACGTTGGCGATTGCGTGGTGGCTACATCTGTCGTTCAGTACGATATGGATACGACAGCTATTGGTGATCCGATTGGCATGATTTCAGGATTAAATGTGGTCGAATTTCCAAGTGATGAACGCGTGATGCAATCACTACTTGAATCCTTGCAAGCGATGGACCAGGTGACATTTTATCAAGGGATGATTGCTACCGGAGATAAGTTTCTCACGGCACATGATGAAAAGGCTAGGATTCTCGAACATTTTGCTGCCCTAGCTGTTGATATGGAAAGTGGCAGTATTGGTCATGTGTGTTTTAGTAATAGTGTACCATTTGGTATCGTCCGTTCCATTTCAGACAATGCCGATGCTGAGTCACAAATTAATTTTTTCCAATTTCTCGACGAAGCAGCAGATCGAGCAGCAGAAGCTGTGCGATTATTTTTACGAAAAATACAGAAGTAAATGGGGGAAATGGCGTGGAAAAGATAACGAGTTTCACGGTAGATCATCTCAAACTGAATGTCGGTATCTATGTTTCACGAGTCGATGGGGATATCACCACGTACGATTTGCGAACACGTAAACCGAATGTCGATGTATTGATGGACAACGGTACGATGCATTCTGTGGAGCATATGTTCGCGACGTATGCGAGGAATTCCGCTTTAAAAGACTCCGTAATGTACTTTGGACCTATGGGGTGTCAAACAGGGTTTTATCTCTTAGTACGAGATGCTGTGCATGAACAGGTACTGACGATGATTAAAACAGTTTTGTTACAAATCGTTGATCATGAGGGAGAGGTTTTTGGTAAAAGCGCCATTGAGTGCGGCAATTATCATTCCTTATCGATTGATGCAGCCAAATTAGAGTGCCAGACGTACTATGAGAAGATCAAAGATTGGACGGAGAAAGATCTTGTGTACCCGAATTGACTTGTAGTCAGGGGAGATACTTGAGGATCGTATTCATGGCATTACATGGGGCTGTGGAGGCCGTCATGGCACACACTTGATCAAAAGAGTGGACGTTTCTTTCATGCACAAGGAAGCTTGATAAACAAATCTAATGGTCATGATAGAAATTTAAAATTATACAAGCTGCCTCATCTCTCGTATACTTTCTGTGGGTTGTATATACCCGTATGGGTATTAAGAGAAATGAGGCGCTTTTGCGTGGTTATGTCATCAACACAAGTTATTCTTGCGATTATTTCAGGCGGTATCGTTGGATTTGCCTTGGGGTTATTAGGTGGGGGCGGTTCGATCTTAGCAGTTCCTCTTTTGCTTTATGTCGTAGGCATTCATGATCCGCACATCGTTATTGGTACAACGGCACTCGCGGTGTCGGTGAATGCCTACTTGAACCTCATCCCGCATGCAAAAGCGAAACATGTAGCCTGGAAACCTGCGATTGCCTTTGCCATTCCGGGTATGATCGCAGCTTTGATCGGTTCTGAAATTGGTAAACATGTTCCTGACAAACAAATTCTCTTTTTATTTGCTATCCTCATGATCGTCATTGCGGTTTTGATGGTACGTCCGCGTAAAGAGTCCATCGAAAAAATCACAGAAGCGACCGTTTTTGCACATCCTATTCGGATTCTAGCCACAGGGTTCGCTGTTGGGTTTTTATCGGGCTTTTTTGGCATTGGTGGTGGATTTCTCATCGTACCGGGACTTGTATTTTCCACGGGTATGTCTTTAATTACGGCGATTGGCTCATCCCTGTTTTCAGTGGGTACCTTTGGATTAACTACCTCCATGAATTATGCCTTATCTGGGCTTATCAATTGGTGGATCGTGATCGAATATGTCGGTGGTGGATTACTTGGCGGGATGATTGGTACGATTGTATCATCTCGTTTAAGCAAACAAAAAAGAGCGCTAAATATCATCTTTGCTGTCATTATCTTGTGTGTAGCTGTTTATATGTTGATCATCAATTTTCAGGCTTTACGTGGCTAAGAGATCCTATGAACGGCAAGGAGCACTTCATTTAGCATGTGGCCTGTCAAACCGATTGTTAGGCGATGCAGATCGTCGGTTAACGCGTGATTTTATTTGATATTATGTCGTGGCATGAGTTGTTTGACAGCGTCTGCCACGCACGTCGCGGTCATGGTGGATTGCTCTTTAACGCCGGGGACTGCATGGTCCATAGCAAAGCTATATTTTGCAACAGAAAACATCGAGACATCATTAAACGAGTCACCGATACAGGCAGTGTCGTCTTTGGTGAGATGCAGCCTGTTCATTAAAATCGCAAGACCTGCCCCTTTGGAAACCTCACCTGGCATAATATCTAAACAATCGAAATCCGAAACATACGTTGTAATTTCCTCGGAAAAGGTTTCGTGTAATCGTCTTTCGACTTGTTTGAGGTCAGCCATATCACCAAATAGGGAAAATTTACTTGGCAAAATATCGTTCCCAATTCGGGTTGGCAAATCAGGCATTTCTTGATAAGGTTGATAAAGTCGTTTTTCGACAGCGATGGCGCGTGTCGTATGCGTTTCAATGATATCTTTGTCAGGGAGGCAAGTTACTACTAATACATCGTGAGCTGTAAGTAACGGGTAAAGCGATATGGCCAAATCGGGCGTAAATCGTCGTTCTAAAAGGACTTCTCCCTCTGCTGTTTCTACGTGTGCCCCGTTTTGGCAAATCAGATCAAAAGATCCCTCTAAAGATTGAGCCACTTTGATCATTTCAGAGCGCAATCGTCCCGAAGCGAGACAGCGTCTGATTCCTTGGTTGTGCAGTTGGCCCAATGCATCTCGGTCGTCATGGTTTACTGTTTTTTGGTCATTAAGAAGGGTGCCATCAAGATCTGTAGCGAAAAGTCGAATCATGGTGTACTCCTTTTTATCATGGTGAATATTTATACTCTACATGGATCCACGTTTCTTGTCACCTTTTTGAGTACATCATCGTCTACTGCATGATAGGATGGTATTTACTAACATCATAAACGGTGGTTGGTATCGCTGCAAATTCTACGTTTCCTGTAGTCACCACCGTGTCTACTTCTGACACATGGGGTCGGCGAGGAGCCACTTTTGACCTGTGAAAGTTGAGTATATAATATAAGTACACTCAAGTTATGGAGGAGCGAGGATATGTACCCTAACGGCATATACGGGAAAATATTCGATTTAACAGATTGGGTTTTCAGAATTTTATATCTTGATATTTTGTGGTTGTTAGGAACGCTTACGGGAGGTGTTGTACTAGGTCTGGGCCCCGCAACAGCGGCGATGTTTGCAGTGGCTAGAAAATGGGCCCAGGGAGAGATCGATGCTCCAGTCTGGCTTAAATTTTGGCATTCTTACAAAATGGAATTTTTACAAGCTAATGTACTAACATGGATTTTTATTTTATTGGGTGGCTTTCTTTTTGCGGATTTGCACATTGTACACCGACAAGGTATAGGTGGGGGAATCATTGGAATCATTATTTACAGCGCGATTATTCTCTATACAGTTACTGCAATTTTTCTTATGCCCGTATTCGTACATATGAAATTGAGATTGTATCAATATCTTGTTACTGCTTTGTTAGTGGGCCTAGCTAGCCCAGTGAGTACGTTGGTTTTACTTTTAATTATAACAGCCGTCCTATTCGTAGTACATGGAATGCTACCTTTGTTGTGCATAAGCTTATGGAGCTATATAGTATCGAAAGTTTCACTACGTTCCATAGACAAAATATCGGCAAAGGGTAAGTTTGTGCAGGTCGACTCATGTTCGAAAAATCCCTGAAACAGACGGCTTGAAACATCG
>DAHWJX010000070.1:0-11156 GCA_027343965.1 Caryophanales bacterium
AGGGAGTTTACATTCCTTGAAGCTTGGTGACCATAGCAGAGGGGACACACCCGTACCCATCCCGAACACGATGGTTAAGCCCTCTAACGCCGATGGTACTTGGACCGCAGGGTCCTGGGAGAGTAGGAAGTTGCCAGGCAATCTCATATGCGGCCGTAGCTCAGAGGGAGAGCACCACCTTGACACGGTGGGGGTCGTAGGTTCGATTCCTACCGGCCGCACCAGAAATGAAGCAATAACACAGAACTGCCAACCGGGAAACTAGGGCGGCAGTTTTTTATTGCAACCGAATACCTTGGATTCAAGCGGTTGCAGGGGCGTTATTTTTGTAACAAGTGATGATTGGGTTATGATTAGATAATGTTTTATTAACCATAATGCTAGATTATAAGGTATGTATATTGCACACATCAGCCATATTTTTACCCCATCATAATCACCGATACCCGATTTTTTGCAGCAGGCGAATCCGGTAGTTGGCCTTTCCCAAATCCCGTTCCATGAATCTTTGTCATTGATCGTCGGTGTCTAAAACGTAGAACGGTGAGCTGGGTAGCGAAGCACGCCAGTTTTTGACCTTCACGGTGTCATGAGTGAGTATAACGGGAAACGGCAAGTCGTTGCGCATCGTGTGCAAGGGTACCCATCCATTCGATTAGGGGTGTTGCTTCCCAATGTGTGGACGTGGACAGAAGTTCCTCGAAACGCACAACAGCACTGGGCTAATGGTTAGAGCAAGCCTTGCAATGCGGTATCCGCGAGATGCAGTCATTCGCGGTAGAAGCGTCATCGGTATCGAAATGGGTCGACGACGATACACCACTGTGCGCACCTTTTACCAAACTTTCGCAAGAACCATTAGGTATACCGGTTTGGTTTTACAAATTTACCCAGAATTTTTTGGATATTGGACAAAACGTAACATGGCTTGGAGCGGCACAAAATGACCCTGCCGTGTGGTACCCTGGATGGTCATTATCAAATAAGTTGAATTCATCGTCTACGGTTCCCTATTCCTTCCGTACAATTTAGTAACAATCGAGACTCAGGTATGTAATATTAATTTTACAATGTACGGTGATGGCGGTTGGTATGCTAACGTAAGTGTGACAACTAATTAAATAATACATTGTTCAACCTCGCCAGAGATTAATAATGGGACACGGTGGAATACTGGAATGTATTTAATATTCACCGTGTTTCCGTTAAGTTCAAATGTACATCGTTAATATCAGGAATTATTGAGAGGAGATTTTTGGTGAATAAAATAGCGGAAAATGCTCTATACGTTTCAATCCTTGGGTTGATACTCATCTTTCTATTACCACCACTAGGCGTTATTATTTCTCTTTTCGCTATGATTATTTCTATTATGGGGCTGAAAGGTACGAAGCGCAAATCAGCTATTTTAGGACTGATCATATCAGGTATTGCTTTGTTAATTGTCTTGATTGTTATAGTAGGCGGATTAGTAGTACATATTTGAGCGTTTTGCAGATTGCTGATTCCAGTCAGGGCAAGGGATTTTAGAATCAAAGAAAGGATTTCATCCCAACTTCGAGAAGATTTAAGTGACCAAACCAAAATCTTTGAGGGAGGGAAGTCTACTTGTATCTTCTACAACAATCGCTGTTTCCCTTTGAGCAGTGGCTTGAAATTGAATATCATTAGCGTTTTGTCTTGTTCATTTCAGCATGTGGGATCTGGAACCTTATGCCACTAAACTGAAAAGTATATCACTCCAAGGGCAAAACCAATCCTCAGGGAAGCGATCTTGCGAGCGTTTTTGGCTGTATGTGATAAGTTAGTTTTGATTCTTGCGAAAGTTTGGTGATAGATTCATAGGTAACCTTGCCATGATCGACAAAATACGACGATCGAAGGATGATTAGATGTGGTGTTTTTTGCAAGTATAAAATGCAGAGATTCGCAACGAATTTATGCATAACACTACCAACATAGTATTTTGAAGATTAAGACGATACTTGAGATAAAGCATGACACAATCGAAACCTTTCCTCTGTAAAAGCGAAGATGTGAGCATGATGTACTAAACGGTCAACAAGTGCTGCGGTAAGCCGAGCATCACCAAAAATGGTGTTCCACTGACCAAATTCAAGGTTTGACGTGACAAGGATGCTACTGTGCTCGTAACACGTGGAGACAACAATATGATGATGAGTACGAAAAGATGTATAAACAGCAAGTTGCATAAAAAATACCAAGTGATCATATCATGGTAAGCTTTCCCGCCTTGACATTCGGGTTAAAGTGACCAAGACACGGGGTAATGGGTCGAAACCAAGTAATGTGGTTTTCGACCCAAACAATAGTTTTGTGAGCATAGCAAAAAATTCTCTGTTTGTCGTGTCTACTCTATTGACACAGTATCACACATATTTATAGTGTAGAGAATGCAGTTGATCTGGCCGAAAGAATGATGTCACAACCCGAGTTACGAAATAACATCGTACACGAGGCGCGTGAAAAAATTCCCACCATAAATGCGTTGGAATCTAACGTACTTGAATATGCTAGGTGGTTACGTAATCTTGTAGAGAAAAACCGGAAAGATAAAATGTAGGCGGTATACCCTTTTTAGCCTCTCCACAATAATCACAGTTTTGTTCGTGAAGGGAGTCTATTACGACATATGGAGAGCCAAGTATTAACCAGCAGCGAGCTAATGGACAAAATAGTAGGAGCCCTTCGTAGAAACGCACCATTGTCTGTGGTTTCGGTCGGTGCGACCGAATCCTTTGTGATTGCACAGTATACAATTTTGTCCGAAGAGGAGTTTATGAACCACCCAGAAGCAAAAATTGCGAATCAAGGTGAAAAACTTGGATTTTTGCACCGAGGGGTACGATTTCCAAACATGAAGCTTCGTGATGAGGTGGTAGAAGCAATCCGAAATGCCGATATTGTCGGATATAACACTTTAATTCGTTCAAATGATGCCGGTTTGCTGACTGAAAGGGCATTTGTGGCCTATGGAATTAAACCCAAATATATTTTTGAATCCTATCTGCGCCGGGTGTTCATGTTTTCACAACAAAAGAAATTCGAGCAAATGATCATGGGACGTAAAATTTTGTTAATCGGCTCTCCTGCAGAACAAGCAATGCGTGCGTTAAACCACAACCTCAGGGCACAATTATGTTTTGAAATTGTGGGCACGATCAAGATTGATGCATATGAGGATATTCCGGAAGCTAAAAAACAAATCGACAGCTACGAATTCGATTTATGCCTGATAGCTGCGGGTACGAATGCCGTGATCTTGGCATCCTATATTTCTACCGTTCGTGGAAAGGTTGCATTTGACATCGGATCCGGGATGAACAGCTTTTTTACTGAAGAAGTGTGTTCCGACTTTTGGTTAGAAAATTTAATCGGTTTGGACAATTTGATGAAGATGTAATTCACCTTTTGGATATGGTATGCGGACCGTAGGGGTTGCCGATCGAACGTGATTTGTTCTCTTAGGTATAGAGCTTAGTCAAAAAAATACTGAGTTATTGGAAATTGGTTGAGCCAAACGAAATAATAAAGTGAAATATTCCAATATTATCGTGATTACAATTTCGGATGTAATCCATTGTGCGATGAGATGTTTAGGATAAATTTGCGGGCGATAGTCTGGTGACGAATTCGATCAATAGTGATGTTCTTTTTTCTGCGATGTCCGATATGATCTTTGTCATGGCTGTAAAAGCGAACCATGAATTTCGCTATGCAAGAATGAACTCATCGGCTATGCGCGCATCTGGATTGAATGAGAATGCATATGGTGCCACCTTTCATGATGTGGTGACAGCGCAGGAAGCTGAGATTTTGCAAGGGTACTATACAAAAGCTTTAGTGGAAAGAAAACCGATCTCATTTATCTTGAATCCTATTGCGGATTCTCATGGTGGCATTTCTCATATCATGGCGACCGTTCGCGATATCACGAAACAGTATCACCAGCATGAACCTGAGGAAAGTAAGTTTCCGTTTCGGTGAAACGGATCAATAGCTCCAAATACTCATATACCTTCTCCAGTCAATTCAGTTTAAAACAGCGCCGCCCTTTCATTGGAGCGGCTATTTGCTTAATATTGCTATAGTAAACATTAGACTGCAGGTTTGTTATACTAATGTCCATGATGATCAGCGATAGAGATTGCATCAGGAGGAAGAATAAGTGACAGAATCCTTTGCCAAACATCCCTCTGGCAAACCCGTAACAAAGAGGGTTAAACGTAAAAGGCGAGTGCCTGGATGGATCAAGATTAGTTGGTTCGTTCTCCTTGTGTTTGTACTATTAACCGGCGGTTTTGTTGGATCATTCTGGTATTTGTCTACGCCTCACCTTAATCTGGCTAAGCTAGACTCGCAAAGTGCACCTACTGAGGTGTTTGACCGATACGGTCATTTGGCATTTACCATTCAGTCGACAGGCATTCGGGAAGTGCCATTGAACGATATTCCCCGTTCACTTCAAAAGGCGCTGATTGCAACCGAAGATGCAGGGTTTTATCACAATCCCGGCTTTAGCCTGCGTGGCTATCTGCGAGCAGCATTGCACGATGCGTTTCATATGAACGCCGGTCAGGGAGCAAGTACGATTACGCAACAGTTGGCGAAAATTGTGTACTTGAAGGATAATCGTACATTAAAGTACAAATTGGAAGAATTGCTTCTTTCTTTGGAAATTTCTCGTGAGTTTACAAAAAACCAGGTGCTTGATATGTACCTGAATCACGTCTATTTTGGCGACGGGGCAACAGGTATTGCACAAGCTGCCTACAATTATTTTAGTTTGCAACCATCGGATATGCGACGTATGACGCTACCGCAAGCTGCTTTGTTGGCAGGTCTTCCACAAGCTCCATCATACTACGACCCACTAGTCAACCCACAGATCGCCAAGATACGGCGAAATGAGGTACTGCAACGGATGGAGGCACAAAATTATATATCCTATGCGCAGATGATAAAAGCGCAAGCGGCTCCTTTGGAATTGCATGTGAGTACGCAGGCGTGGGCGGGCATTCCGCCACAGTATGCGTATTATCGGGATTATTTGTATCAAGAGATGGGTCAATTGCATCTGAACACAGATCTCTTATCGCAAGGTGGTTTGCGTATCTATACGTCGCTCAATCCAACGCTGCAAATGGCAGCTTACAAGGGGGTTAATGATCCCAGTAATTATCCAACCCCGCTAGCCACTGCGACGGAAAAAGTTCAAGGTGCTGCTGTGTTTGTCAATCCGCATACTGGTGGCATACAGGCATTAGTAGGTGGGCGACAATCTCAATACACCTATCGGGGATTCAATTATGCCACATCCACGCAACGATCACCCGGTTCTGCCATGAAACCACTCGTCGTCTACGGACCAGCTATTCAAACGGGTCTGTGGAATGCTGGTTCTGCTTTAAAAGATGGGGTTACCAATCAATTATCTTTCGGTAATTACACGGTTAGTGACTGGGAACAGCATCCCACTGAACATGGATATGTTACGCTACGCTGGGCTCTTGCCGAGTCGTGGAACGTACCAGCGGTTTGGTTGTTACAGCAAATTGGCATTCAGACGGGTATTGATTTTGCGCAACGAGCGGGTATTGATTTATCCAACCCTGCTAATCAAAACTTGACCATCGCTTTGGGCAATATTGTACCTGGAATTTCTCCACTTCAGTTGGCTGATGCGTATGCCGCCTTTGATAACAATGGTGTGCGCATGCCTGCGCATGCGATTGATCGCATTTTGTCCAATACGGGATCATTGCTTTATCAATATCAGGCGTCGCCTATTACGGTGATGTCGCCGTCAACAGCACAACAAATGGTCGCCCTGTTGCGAAACAATGTTGTCAACGGTATCGTGGCAGGTGCTTCGGCGCCTGGTCATCAGGTGGCGGGAAAAACAGGATCGGTAGCGTTCACCAATTCATCGCATACTGACAGCGATTTGTGGGTGGCTGCGTTTACACCAAATATCGTTGGAGCAATATGGCAAGGATACCCAGTTACGACACTTGCCAATAGTTTGCCTCAATGGTCGAGCAGTTACCCACCGAAAATGTTTTCAAACATCATTGAAAATGGTCTGCCTGCGAGTGGATCATCTTTCAACGTAGCCCCCGCTGCAGGATCAGACTTTCCGACTGTCATTACCAAGTAGTTGGTAATGTGATACAGTACAAATAAAGGAGATTTGGAGTGCTACATGGTGCCAATGGATGAAGAAAGTCGAAGTTATCGCTTTTTGCGAGTTGGACTTGGCGTTTTGTGGATCATTGATGGGATTTTGCAGATGCAACCTGGTATGTTTACACGAGGTTTCGTGACGAACGTTTTAAGCCCTGTCATGTCAGGACAACCTTCTTGGATTGTGACCTTGATGCAAGGGGGCATCCATCTTTGGATGCAATTGTTTTCCGTGAGTAACATGATGTCCACGTTGATTCAACTGCTCATTGGCGTGTTATTGCTGTGTACAAAAGGTCTTGGTCGTACCATCGGTCTTTATCTATCGTTACTTTGGGCGATAGTTGTTTGGGCTTTTAGCGAAGGCTTTGGCAGTATCTTTGCAGGAAGTCCTACCATCCTTACCGGTGCTCCGGGTTCTGCGCTCTTTTATGCGATCGCATCCGTCTTGCTCTTGTTACCAACGTACGTTTGGTCTACCGAAATGATAAGCCGTTTTGTGCGTTATATGGGTAGCGTGTATCTCTTATTGGCAACCCTTTGGCAGGCACTTCCAAGCAGTGGCTATTTTCAAGGCTCAAACCTTTCCGGCATTTTTACACAGGCTTCTCAACTTACGCCACAACCCGGATTTTTGATTGCGGTATTGAGTGCGATGGCAGATGTAGCGGCCGCACACGCCATAATTTTTAACATCGTCTTAAGTAGTTTGCTGGCTATTGTCGCCGTTTTGTGGTTTGCCCGGAACCGTTCTCTCGTAACTTTAGTCATCGCACTAGCATTGTGCTTTGCGATTTGGTTTTTTGGTCAGGACTTTGGAATCTTTGGCGGATTTGCTACTGACGTGAATTCGGCGCCCATTTTTGGACTACTCCTCATAACAGGATGGTTAAATGGGCAAGAAAACCTCGCATGGCGTGGCTATGGTCATTATGCATAATAATAGGTGGTAAGTGAAAGCGGATCTTGTGACCACTTGATCCGCTTTTGCTTTTGCAAGCGTTGAAGGTGTGCCACGATCGTTTTTTTCGTCACCCACTGTATTGGCCGATCTCCGTATAAAGCTTTCGCCAACGAATCCACAGTTTGTCGATTCTTTTCCAGTAGAGAAATGATCTGCTTTTCACGGTCGAGCCGTCTTTGGTACAGCGTGTGTAACCACGGCGTGCCAGGTGTTATGATGGGACCATGGCCTCCGTAAATCACCGATGGATTAAGATCAATCAAGGCATGTAGGGAATCTAGGTAATCGTCCATGTGTCCATCAGGAGGGCCAACCCACACACTGTTGCCGTGAATGACCATGTCACCAGCAAAAAGCGTCTTGCTTGCTTGATGAAAATAAGAAACATGTCCATGCGTATGTCCGGGCGTTTCTACTACTTGAAGTTGCTCTGCACCGAGTGTGATAGGCACTGCTGGATCCAATACGCATAATCTGAGTCCAGCAACAGCGTGTTTAGCGTGCTGCCAAGTCGTGATCAGGTTGTTTTCATCCCTGTGATGATAATAAATTGGACAATGCAGGGCGTGAGCGAGTGCCGGTGCTCCTAGGCTGTGATCTACATGATAATGTGTCAAGTAAATACCTTTCATCGTGATGTTTTCGCGATCTATGGATGCAAGAATGGCTTGCACACTGTCTGCATCATCAAAACCGGTATCGATAAGAATACCTTCATTTTCGTGAGTGACCAGGAAAGCATTGACGGTAAGGGTTAAGGAAAATCGTGTGGAGCTTGTTTCCATACGTTGAACGGATAATGAAGTCATCAGAAAATCACGTCCTCAAAGGTGGAATAGATATGGATTGGAAAACAAAAAAAGGATTGCTACTTGATCTAGATGGTACGCTCTTTCGTGGTAAAACGGTCATGCCAGGAGCCAAGGCATGGATTTCATCGATTATACAGGAAAGTATACCGTTTTTGTATTGGACAAATAACTCCACAAGAACGCCCCAAGCAGTGGCGCATCATCTGCAAGACCTTGGCTTTCCTGCCGAATCGTCTGATGTGTATACCAGCAGTATGGCTTTATCGGATGTCTTGATGGAGAATCATCCTGATCGATGCGGTGATGCTGTGTATGTTGTGGGGGAAGAAGGGTTGCAGGCAGCTTTAGCCAAAGATTTTACGGTTTTTTGTCGAGATAAAGCCCCATCCTCTCCGTTCGCTGTTGCTGTAGGCCTTGATCGACAGGTGTCTTATGATCATCTGCGTCATGCAGTACGGTTTATTTTACAAGGGGCAAAATTCTATGCGACGAACCCTGATCGATTGTTATGGGAAAATGATGGTTTATCTCCCGGCGCAGGATCTTTGGTTGCACTCGTCGCTTTTGCGACAGGCGTTACACCGATCATTGTTGGAAAACCTGAAGCTTCCTTTGTCCATATCGCGTGTAAAAAATTGGGCATTGATGCTTGCGATGCACTTGTCATCGGTGATAATCCCTTAACGGATATAGCAGCTGGAAAACGAGCGGGGGCTAGTACGATTTTGATCGCATCGGAGTTGCAACAAGATGGATCTGAGGAAACAAAGGCGGATCAAGTCATCACTTCTTTAATGGATTTGCTACCTTGACCGATACTAGATATAGCGTATATAATCGGTTATGTTTCTATGACGACGCTACATATAGTTATGAGGTGGTTTTGTGCGATGCCCGTATTGCCAGACAGTAGATTCGCGAGTGTTAGAATCACGGGCTAATGATGATCAGTCCATGGTGCGGCGCCGTAGAGAATGTGTTGAATGTGGGCGGCGTTTTACAACCTATGAACGCGTTGAGTATACACCTCTTTTAGTGATTAAGAAAGATAAAACACGAGAAGGGTTCGACCGTGATAAGATTCGACGTGGCGTTGCTCGTGCCTGTGAGAAACGCCCGATTACATCGGATCAGATCGACAGCATGGTTGATGAAGTAGACAAGCAGTTACGTATGGATTTTGAGCGCGAGGTGCCTTCGTCTGAAGTTGGCGAACGAGTGATGAATTTACTGCGCGAAGTGGACGGTGTCGCCTATGTACGATTTGCTAGTGTGTACCGTGAGTTTCGTGATGTAGAGACATTTGCCAAAGAAATTTTACAATTATTGCATCAACAGGATAATTGAGGTGGGGGTTAAAGAATGCTTGAAGATGGTGTGATGTTGCCGTTTACGCAAGAAGATTGGTTGTCTCAGACAGGCGAGCGAATTGTGGCTGATCGTTATCTCCTGAAAGATGCGCAAAAAGCTACACTTCAACCTGGTAGTCTTGTCGTAGCTGTGATGGATGCAAAACGCGCATATCATGAGCTGGCTCGAGTAAAAGAAGTGAATGAAGCGAATCGTACCGTGACTGTTGAACTGCGCGATGGCTTTATTGAGGAATTGCCTTTGGATCATATCGATGTGTTGCAAGAAACAGCGCCACAACAGATGTGGAGACGTATTGCGAAAGGCGTAGCGCAAGTCACCGATGAACCGCAATATTGGGAAGACCGATTTTATGATTTACAAAGCAATTGGCACTATGTTCCTGGCGGTCGTATCAATGCATCGATGGGCACTGGCATAAAAACAACCAGTTATAATTGTTTTGTGATCCCAAATGTTGGGTATAGCGTCCGTGATTATGCACGTTCTTTTGGACAAACGCTGGAAATTCAAGCGCGTTCTGGCGGCGTTGGCATGAATCTTAGCCAAGTTCCTCCGCAAGGAACGCTTTCTAAAGTATCTGGTTCATCGCGCAAACGCGAATTGGTTTTGGCGCTCGATGTGTGGCATGAGGACTTGATGGAGTTTCTTTCGCAAGAGTATCCAAACAGTACAAAAGCCGTTCGCGTTTCAAAAGCTTTTTTGCGTGCTGTAGAAGAAGGGACTAACTGGACCTACATTTTTCCGGATACGACGGCACCTGAGTATGATGCGTTGTGGCAAGGTGATTTGGCATCATGGATGGAAGCTGATTTGCCCGTGCGTTATGGGGACACGCTTCCTGCGCAAATGATCTATGATCAGATTTTGGATAGTGGCGTACAGGTCATGCAGGATTTTGTTGGCGTTGTGCTGCATCCTGGAGACAGTCGCGAAACCATCGCGCAGTGTTTAGGTGATATGTGGGAAGCGATGCTGGCTTCTAAGCGTGTGACGATGGTGTTATCGTCACTTCGACCGCGTTATAGCTATGTGCGCGGTGTCAATGGTCGCAGCTCCGGTGCGTATTCTTGGGGAATTTTATATGATAAAGGGAACCAAGTATTTGGCATGGGGTTTGGTCCTGTCGGTGTCGGTGAGATCATGAGCGTCGGTTGTCAATTAACGTTGCAAGGTGGATCTCGCCGAGGAGCGCTGATGCTGATTTTGAATGATCGGCATACGGATATTCGCAAATTCATCACATGCAAACAAGTCGATGGTGTCATTACGGGTGCAAATATTTCCGTGGGAATTTCTGAAGAGTTTATGGCGGCCAAAAAAGCTGGCGAGTCATGGTCACTTGGATACCCTGATCTTCAAGATGCACCGCAATTTGACGGTGATTTTATTGGCTTTGAAGCGGCAGGTCATGCGCTTGTCGTTTCAGAAACGTTACCTGCAGCGCAAATTTGGGATGAGTTGATTGCTTCCGCCTGGAAATCGGCTGAACCTGGTGTTGTCTTTTTGGGTAGGTATAATCGGATGTCGAATTCCTATTATTACAACCCGATCATTGCAACCAACCCATGTGGCGAACAGGGCCTCCCAGCTTATGGAATTTGTAATTTAGGCGCTGTAGTCCTTAGCAAATTTGCGTCAGGATTCGCCGATGAAGGAAGAGAGATTGCCTTTTCAGATACGCAAAAGGAGCATACTATCCGTCAGTGGCTTTTGCAAAGTTTTGCACCAGATCAAGCGGAATTTTTGTTGCACCATGTTGCATGGGAAGAACTTGAGTTAGTAACACGAACTGGGTTGCG
>DAHWJX010000111.1:0-5613 GCA_027343965.1 Caryophanales bacterium
TTCATGAAACGGAATACCCCTTTCACGGCATAATTAGCATTCGCTGTGACTATTCGTGCCTCACGTAGGAAACTCCTGCTATTCCTGCGCTTTTACCTTGGCATTTTGCCAGAATTCGTCGAGAATAGCAAGTGAAACATCAGAAAAACCCTTAGATTGTGCGAAAAGTTGTTGTTCGACCTGGTAAAAACGGTCACGAAACTTGCGATTAGCCTTACGTAACGCTTCGTCAGGATCTATACCATGCCACCTTGCGACGTTCACGAGTGTAAAGAGGACATCGCCAAATTCATCAAGCTTCTCTTCTTTGGTTTTGGCCTGCAGGAATTCTGTCCATTCTTCCTTCACTTTCGCATAGACATCATCAATCTCCGACCAATCAAAACCTACGCTTGCAGCAAGTTTTTGTAGTTTTCTGCCCTCCTCAAAAGGCGGCATACCCTTTCTTACTTTCGAGAGCAAAGATTCACCTGATTGGGATATTGACTTGCGTTTTTCTTCTTGCTTAATCCTCTTCCAATTCTCCGCGACTTCATCTGCATTCGCAACCAAGACATCGCCAAATACGTGAGGATGGCGTCTAATCAGCTTTTCCGACAAAAGTCGCACCACATCGCGTGCATCAAAGTCGCCTTCTTCCTTGGCGATTTGACTATGAAGGACTACCTGAAGTAAGACGTCTCCCAGTTCTTGCGCGATCTCCTCGGGTGCCCCTTCATCGATAGCGTGAACGGTCTCGTAAGCTTCTTCAATCATATAAGGACGTAATGTTTCATGCGTTTGCTCCATATCCCAAGGACAACCTTCAGGTGAGCGCAAACGATCGACGATCTGCAACAGTTCCGCCCACTCACCAATAGGTTTATCACGGTCTTGTTTTGGAGGTACATACAAAGTCGTTAAATGATCGATATAGGTTAGACGATCTAACTCATATAACGGAATTCTTTCGATTTTTTCTTGAGATGCAACACCGACAGCACGTGCCACCACCACCTCATGATCATCCTCGTAGACTTGCGACAAGGCAAGTTTTGCATCCGTTGCTTTTTGCCTGTCGTACATCTGTACAATGACCAAATGATGCCGAGGTGAAAAGGTGAATGCATCGATATCATCCACATCAAGTAAGGTAAATCCTGTAATCGGGTCTACACCAATACGCAACCACAGGTCATCGAGAAAACTTTGTCCTGGTCCTAGAACAATCTCATGGTTCCTGTTCGGGGCCTTATCGATCAAGAGTCGCACCGTTTTTTCGGCAACAGCGGGATGCCCAGGCACGGCATAGACCAATTCTTTATCGTGCGTGCATCGTTCAAATAACTCATCGGTGATTCGCTCATATACCTCATCAAACGTTTCTGCCGTATCGTAAATGTCATCAAAGGCGTGAAAAGCAATACCTTTTTCACGCAAGAAGTCAATCACCGGATGCCGAGCCGTTCGCACGTAAACTGAGTAGCCTGCTTCCAGTAACCGGATCGTGCCAAATGGCAGCGCATCAACAGACCCGCTGCCAAGTCCAACAATATGAATAATGCCCAACAACACCAACCTCCATCAAGCTCGCATCAACGAGCAAATAATCCAAAACGGCGAAAAATGGCGACTAGTGGACGACCAATTCGTGGCAATGATGCGATATCTTTTTCGTTGACCAGACCAATCAATACCATGAGAAATGCGTACAACACGATACCCATACAAACGTCGAGAATAGTCACGGCAAAGGCACTTGCACGCGGTGGTAAGGGTACAGCAAAGCGTGTCCACTGCGCGTACATCGCAAAAATAAACGCACCCATAATAAATGTCGCCACCACAGGTTTCAAAACATCGTCGCGAAAGTAAAATGCAATTCCAATCTTGGCTCTTAGAGAAAAGAAGTTCAGGACAGTTGCCAAGGCATAACTTAGTAACGTAGAGATGGCTGCCCCGTCAATGCCGAAGAAAGGAATCAGCATGAAGTTTAGCGCAATTTTAGCTGCAGTTCCAGCAAATAAGCCCCATAGAGGTACCCACACAGCTCCGATACCCTGTAAACTTGCCGACAAGGTAATCTGCAATACGCTAAACAGCACAGCAAACCCCATGATCTGAATACTATGGTACCCTGCTGCATCTTTAAATAAGGCGATATCGATAGGTTTTGCCAATACCAACAAGCCCACCGATGCGGGAAGCGCAAACCACAAGGCCATATTGAGCCCCGTCTTAATCCGCGCGTGCAAATCCAGATGATTGCGCAGGGCAAAAGCCACAGAAACAGACGGCATGAGTGCGGCGCCTAAAGAGCTTGCAAGTGCTGCCGGTAACATGAGTAGCTTAAAGGATCGACCCGCAAGTAAACCGAATTCACGTGTCGCCATGCCTTGAGCCATGCCATGTGATTTCAAAATATTGGTAACCGTCCATGCGTCCACATTGCTGATCACTGGGATGATTAATGCTCCTAAGCTCACAGGCAAGGCATAATACAACATTTTACCCATAATAGCGCGTATCGATAAAGGCTTTGAATTGAGGTATTCCGGTGCAGAGTGCCCATACGCCCATTGCTGCCTCTTATTTTTAAAGGCAGCCATATAGTAAACCATGACCAAAAGACCAGCAATTCCCCCGGTAACAGCCCCAAAGGCGGCAGCGGCGGCAGCGCCCGTATCACCAAATCCAAGTTTTAGGACAATCACGGCTCCAAGTAAGATCGTAGCAACGCGAATAAGTTGTTCCGTGATCTGCGAAACAGCCGTTGGATTCATCAATTGCCAGCCTTGAAAATACCCACGCATTGTGCTCATCGCAGGGACAATAAACAGCGCTGGAGCAATGGCACGAATTGCATACACGGCCGCACTGTCACCTGACAATTTGGCAAAAAAGGGTGCCTGCGTATACAGACCGACTGCGGCCACAAGACCAAGTACCGATAACAAGGCGAGCGAAACTCGATAGATACGCCGCGCGCTGCGATAGTCACCTAGGGCGCTGTATTCGCTGACAAATTTAGAGACGGCAATAGGAAATCCCGCCGTCGAGACAATGAGCAACGTGGAGTAGACAGGGTATGCCATTTGATACAAACCCATTCCACGGTCACCGATCAAGTTTTGCAAAAGTATGGTGTAGATTGATCCCATCATTTTGGATATGACCGTAGCAATGCCTAAAATCATGGCTCCGCGAACAAACGCTCTACTTGTGGACACTATTTTCTGCACCCCTGTCCTACAAAGACTCTAACCAATCATATGGGGGAGCAGACCAAGATATGAGGTAATCTGCGGGCATCAAAAAAGAGGCAGGTGGCTGCCTCAAATAAGTGCTCTATAGATTGGAGAAATCATGCTTATTGTTCCATCTGTTTTGAAAGAAATCCCGCTGCGGTTTCAGCCAACTTTGTCTCCAATTCACCCATGCTCACTGCATCTTCACGAGACAATAACACGACGCTGCCAATGGGATCTCCGTTATAGATAATGGGTACAATGACGCGCGAACTGATCTTATCCCACTTATCCCTAACGATTTGAACCTCAGATTCACCTGTCGTAACGCTTGTCTTGCGTTCTTCCATCACCTTTTCAACATCAGGACCTACTGGTTTCTCTAAATAGTCCTTTTTCGATGATCCGGCGGTGGCGATAACTGTATCACGGTCAGTAATCAACGTGATGTGTCCCAAAGTTTCATTCAAGGATTCTGCATACTCTTTGGCAAACTCGCCCAATTCACCAATCGGTGAATATTTTTTTAGGATAACTTCGCCGTCACGATCCACAAAAATTTCTAAAGGGTCTCCTTCCCGGATTCGCAATGTCCGGCGAATTTCTTTAGGTATGACCACCCGTCCAAGATCATCAATTCGTCTTACAATACCTGTCGCTTTCATGCCTCAGCCCCTCACTTTCCATTCCTTGTTGTCCGTTCTAAAGTTTATCTTGTCCTAAGCGTACTGACTTTACCAACAAAGCCACAGTAATTTTCATGAAAAAGGGCCATTCGTTGGAAAGGCCCCTTAAACACATGGTTGTCCAATTGGCATGTTAAAACTACTTCGGTAAAGTCACTTTAATATTGGCAGCTTTTTGAATCTGCGCAGCTACGGCAGACATCGCTGTTGACTCCTGTTGTTGTGTCAACGTCGATATAATGGTGCTTTGTTCTTGCTTAAACGGTGCCACCGTGCGTTTTAGCACTTGCATGACAAAATAACCGTAAGTAGAGTTAAATGGCGCACCAATTTGCCCGATCGGCTGTGTCATAGCATGGTCTTTAAACGGCGTCACCCATTGCGTCGGGTTTTGGTTAACATATTCTCCACCGTTGTTTTTCGACCCTGTATCTTGTGAATATTGTTTAGCAAGGATCTTCCAACTACCACCGGTTTGCAATTCCTTTTGAATTTTCTGTGCCAGTGGCAACGACTTCGTTAGGATATGACGCTCAGTAACTGTCGCAAATTGAGCTAAGTTCTGCTGGTAATATTGCGTTTGTTGAGAGAGCGGGATGTTCTTTACTAAGGTTTTCGCGTAAGCCTGTAACACCAATTGATTTTGCACCAAAGTAGCGATATCCGCGTTGGTCAGCTTGAGCGTTTGTAACTTGGTATCAAACGCCTGACTGTTACCACTGAAACCTTGCGATATTTCGCTTTGCTTCCACTGCAGAACCACGTTGTTCACTTGGGTTTGTGACACTTTTATGCCTGCTTGCTGTGCCTTATTGACAAGCAAGCGATCATAGACGACATATTCATCAAGAATCTGCGTCTTAATCGCATTCGTGACACTAAGCGTAGGGTACAACAGCTTCATCAGATTAACCTGCGTGTCCATCTGGGTTTGCGTGACCGTGCCCCCATTGTATGTAGCAACAACACTTGCGCTAGGGCTCCCGCATCCTGCAAGAACACCGACTGCAAGCGCTGCTGTGACTACCCAAAGGGTAGGCTTCATTCTTGATCTAATTGGCATTTTGCAACTCCTCCTGCACCTGAAACACCTTTTTTAGCGCTTCCAGCACTTTCAACGTCAGCGCTAGCAACTGCTCATCATTTAGCACGCGTCCGTCAATGGCAATCGCGTAACTGCCATCCGTTGCAGACAAACTGATTCGCGGTGTCAATGCGCTTAAGGATACCAAACCCGCTCCCGACAACTTGGCTGTTTGATCCGGCCGAAATGCGATCACCATCTTGTTATTTTGCTTAACGATGGAAGCCAAGTCATATAGATAGGCAAATGCCCTGACGCGCGCCACGGACAACAAGTTTAAGACAGCTCCCGGCACCTCACCGAAGCGATCCTCTAACTCCTCATGAAGATCATCCACATCGGTCGGTGTACCAACTGCCACAAACTTTTTGTACATTTCAATTTTTTGCATTGGATCCGCAATATACTCATCTGGGATGTATGCTTCAACACTCACTTCCACGTTCGGTTCCGGCTTCTTATCCAGTACTTCGCCACGCAGTTCCCGTACAGCCTCGGCTAACATATCCGAATACATATCAAATCCTACTGAGCTGATAAACCCATGTTGCTCAGCGCCGAGAAGGTTCCCTGCCCCCCGAATGGCCAAATCCCGCATGGCAATTTTAAATCCACT
>DAHWJX010000125.1:0-3871 GCA_027343965.1 Caryophanales bacterium
ATTATAGCACAAATATACTGTTGAATAACACAAATTGCATTAAATAGGACTAGTAAGTTCGCGATCTGATCTTCTATTTGATTTCTTTATATCTAGCTAGTTTTGAGGATGTGAAAAATTTATTTTGTCAGGTATCTTTTAGGTAGGGTGCGGGGTATGGTATATGGTTTATTACTCGTATAGAACCAGGAGTGAAGTGGATGGATAGACAGCGTGTGGTGGTTGTAGGAGGCGGCACTGGCGGTGTTATGACAGCAAATCGATTGGCGCGCATGATGCCGCAGCAGGTTCATCGTGGTTCACTTGAGATTGTGGTGATTGCGGATACCCAGTCTCATTTGTACCAACCGGGTCTACTTTATGTAGCGCTTGATTTGGCACTTCCGGAGGGATTCAGTCGATCGCAGCAACGTGTATTGCTTCCTGGTGTCACTCATCTTTTCGATCCGGTGGTTGCTATCGATGTTTCTGGCAAAAATGTGACGTGTCAAAGTGGCAAAAAAGTGTCCTACGATGTGTTGATTCTGGCGACTGGATCCGTTCCCGATCTTGATGCAATTGATGGATTTCGCACAGGGGCAGAGTCTTTTTATACGCTTCCTGAAGCCATGCATTTACGTAAACAAATTCAAGACTTTGATCACGGCAAATTGCTGTTGATCATTGGTGTACCGCATAAATGCCCAGTAGCTCCCTTGGAATTTGTATTCATGTTGGATGACGCTTTAAGAAAATCAGGAAAACGTAAGCAAGTAGAACTGATGTATACGTACCCCATCGGGCGGTTGCATTCGTTGGAACCTGTCGCAGAGTTTGCTGAACGGGAATTCGCTAACCGCGACATCGTCGGGGAAACGTTTTTTAACGTAGAGACGATCGATCCGACCTCGCGAACTGTGTATACGCTAGAAGGGGAAGAGGTCTCGTACGATTTGCTTGTAGGCGTACCACCTCATAAAGGAGCTAAGGTGATCAGGGATTCGGGTCTTGGTGATGATGATGGATGGATTCCGACGGATCGCCACACTTTGCAGATGAAGGGACAAGAAGCTGTTTACGTGCTTGGGGATGCCACAGACTTGCCGATTTCAAAGGCGGGTTCGACGGCTCATTATCAATCAGAAGTCGTTGCGATGAATGTGGCTCGCGAATTACGAGGGGAAAAACCAAAAGCACTGTATAACGGCAAAGCGTTTTGCTTCATTGAGGCAGGGCTTGAAGACGCAACGCATATTACCTTTGACTACAATCATCCGCCAAAACCATCGGATCCAAGTCCGCTTGTTCATGATTTTAAACTGGCATTTAACGAAATGTACTGGTTGAGCCTTCGGGGTCTTGTGTAGGACGCCCAAAATGGAGAGGAGGTCGTAACATTGTCGTTTGATGGAAATGCGCTGCATGAACCCGATCATCTCTCTGTACTGCATGCTATGAACGATGCCGTCACCCCTGAAGCCATTCAATCGATGACGAGGTTTGCTGTGTCATTTGGCGAGATGGCGGATATTCTCAACCATCCTGATGTACCGGCGTTACTTTCGGCCGTGTCAGATCACGCCGTTGATTTGACAGGTGTTGTAGTACGAGTGGCTGATATGGAGAGAATGGGTCAGATCGAACGGGTCATACAACTTTTGTCTCTCGTATCCTCTGCGCTAGATGCCATGACTCCGGATATTATCGCTGGTCTCGTTAAAACAATGGCGGGCGCTATAGAGATAGGTGACGCAGTGCTTTCTTCCGAAATCTTTGCAAAAATGCCGATCGTTTTGGAAGAATTGCAACATGTGCTGGATCATCCGCCAACGACAGAAAAAGGAACGGTTCGTACCGTTATGAACGCTATGCGCGATAAAGATGTTCGAGTGGGATTGGATATCGCGCTGACGCTATTACGGCGATTGGGTCAATCTGTCAACACATTAAAAGGAGGTACAAATCATGAGTGATAACAGTAATCGTATGAGTATGGTCGTATTTAATGGAACGATTGATAAGTTGTATCCCGTGGCTATTATGGCTTCAGGCGCAGTGATGAATGATATGCGCGTCGATATTTTCTTGACCTTTTGGGGGCTGATGGCATTTCGAAAAGGAGAACCCTATAAAGTCACCCAGGTGAGCAAAGACTATGCGGAGCTAGGGCCTGAAATGATGAGAGTTATGCAAGAAAAGAATGTAGCACCGTGGTATGATACCCTGCTTCAAGCGATAGAGCTCGGTGACGTGCACATTTATGCTTGTGCCATGACGGCCGACTTGTTTGGCTTAAGCAAGGATGATTTTGAATCGGTGATTGAGGACATTATTGGCGTTGGTGAATTTATCGATATGGCACAAAAAGCAGGAACTACATTATTTATCTAGTCTTGGAGGCGAGAGTGAGATGGCTGTACAAGTGACAAAGGAAATTGATGCGCGTGGCAGTTTCTGCCCGGGACCGATGATGGAACTGATTCGTGTCATTCGTAGTGCGCAAATCGGTGATGTGATCGCAGTTTTATCTACAGATCAAGGGTCAAAGAAAGATATTCCTAAATGGGTTGACAAAGCGAAGCAAGAATTTATTGGAGTAGAAGAATTAGAAGGCTATGACCGTATTGTTGTAAAAAAGATTAAGTAACTGGTACATCAATAGGCGTATGAAAGCTGATTTTCTCTCTAGAAAAGGGCTATCCACCAGTAGAAAAAACTACTGGTGGATAGCTTTTTTGGTCATCTATAGTTCCCAATGGCGTTTACTGCCAATCGTTTTTACTAATTGTTCCTGTTCTAAACGCCGCTGTTTACGAAACGCCATACGTTGTTCGGCGGATTCGTACAACAGGACTTCTTGTGGTGTCTCTGGCTTAATTTTCGGTACAGAAGTTGGTTTACCAGTACCATCTAACGCTACAAAGGTGAGAAAAGCGATCGTGCATATGGATCGATCTCCAGTAAGCAAATTCTCTGTAGTTACTTTAACAAAAACCTCCATTGATGTCTTGCCTGCCCATGTGACGAATGATTCAACACAAACTGAATCTCCTAGACGAACAGGGTGAAGAAAATCGACGGAGTCAGTAGATGCTGTGACAACAGGATGACGTGAGTGCCTTGTAGCAGAAATGGTCGCTACGTCATCGATATAAGCCATGAGTTTTCCCCCGAACATCGTACCGTGATGATTCGTGTCTGGAGGTAAGACCATGCTGACTTTGGTTGCGTGTGATTCTCTTGGATGTTTTGCTTCTACTTCATTCATTTACTTCACCTCGAAATAGCCTCATGGGCGTATGTGATTACTATGCAGCGTGCTACAGAACATATGCAACTGTTATATTACAGCATTGAAGGTACACCTTCCAAGTGTAGAGTTTCCTGATAGCAAGATCAAGGATTTCCTATCTGTATCATAGTTATCCTATAGCTGTTCTAGGATAATTATATATGATAATTAAGAATTTCGTAGCATATCATGTAACAGGATGCAATAATCTGTATTTATAATTTACCATGAAACGGTTGTTTTGGAGGTCGATTGGCCGTCTAGTCATCACAGAACAACGAAGATAGTCCTAATGGACTATATAAAACCACCACATGAGAACATGTGGTGAAGCAGTATCAGTGGCAGGATAGATAGTGAGGACTGTTACGATAGTATGGATATAGAAGTTTGCGTGTCGGTGTTTCAAACTGATAGGCATATGGGAGGGGTTTGCTTGACTGCAAACACGAAGCTGTCAAAAACGAATTCAATAAAGACGCGGCGAACGCCTTCAATCACTTGTCGCCGAACTCCAACCTGTTTCGGAAGCCATAAAGTAGACGGACTTGGCGAGGCGGGCCCCCAGAAGTTTCTCGGCCTCCTCGGTGCTAACCGCCC
>DAHWJX010000138.1:0-6345 GCA_027343965.1 Caryophanales bacterium
AACAGGCTATAGCGCAGTTTGAGCGCATGAAAGATACTTTTATAGAGCAGTCAAAACGCGTTCAACCATGCGATGCACACACTGTTTTGCAAGAAGATGACAGCAATGATAGAAGGGCTTGGGAAGACAATGTTTTAAAAGCCGTTCAAGTTTTGCAACAGGGATCATTAAAAAAAATCGTTCTCGCTAGGCATGTGACGTTAACCATATCAAAAAAACCCGTTGTAAGTTCCATTATCTCAAAACTGCGTGAGCGGTTTAAGGACAGTGCGATTTTTGCCCTGTTTCATCACGGGTCTTTGTTCACAGGAGCGTCTCCTGAGCGACTTGTTACCGTCAAGCACGATGACGTGGATGTTGACTGCTTGGCCGGGACGGCAAGTCGGTCACTTTCGCCAGAGGTTGATCAACGACTTGGTGAAGAACTTTTGCAAAGTCCAAAAAATCGCGAAGAACATCAAATGGTCATTGATGGAATCCGCGAGGCGTTAGTTGATGTCGTTAGTGATTTGTGCATTCAAGAAAATCCACAGCTAAAAAAATTATCCAATGTACAGCACTTATATACGCCTGTTACGGCAAAACTTTTACCCACATGGGATGCCTTATCTTTATTAGCTAAACTTCACCCTACTCCAGCAGTAGCTGGATTGCCGAAAGATAAGGCCGTGACTTACTTGCTGGAGCACGAGCCATGGCAACGCGGTTTCTATGCTGCACCGATTGGGTTCATCGACGCCAGTGGGAACCTGGATTGTTATGTCGCTTTACGTTCGGCATTGATTGAAGGCAAGAAGGCAGTTTTATTTGCTGGAGCAGGAATCACCAAGGACTCGGATCCTAAGATGGAATATATTGAAACCGAGTGGAAGATGAATCCGATGCGCGAGGCCTTAAACGATTTCAGCCAGGGTAAAAGGGTGTGACACGCATTGGCCACGATCAACACCGATATGACGGTGGTAATCGCTTTTTTAGAGTCATTATTCCAATCAGGGGTGCATAATGTCTGCATTTCACCAGGTTCACGGTCAACGCCGATCACGATCGCTGCAGCAAGACATGGCAAAATTCGCGTCTGGACCTTGCTTGACGAAAGATCGGCAGGCTTTTTCGCGTTAGGCATGGCTCGTATCTTACACGAACCTGTTGCCTTGGTTTGTACGTCTGGCACCGCGACGGGCAACTATCTTCCTGCAGTCATGGAAGCTTACAAAACGCATGTACCGCTACTTATCATCACAGCGGATCGCCCTCCAGAATTGCTCGGTGTAGGTAGTAATCAAACGGTGGAGCAAACTAACCTTTATGGCCATCACGTCAAGCATTTTATAACGATGCCTGTACCTGATGGTGATCCTACTTTAATAAATCACGCGACGGCAACAGCGGCGCGTATAACATCCATTGCCTTGACGCTTTCACAGGGCCCCGTCCATGTAAATTGGCCACTTCGTGAACCGCTTTTACCGCCGACCGATATCGATCTTTCTATTCACGCCCCTGTCATGTACAGACAAGTACGTACGATAGCAAATGATCAGGCCGACTTTTTTAGTCAGCTTTTCTCGACAACTGTGAAGGGACTTATCGTCTGTGGACCGTTAGACGATCATGAGGATGCGGCTTCTATTCGGGCATTGGCAACCAAGCTAGGTTATCCTCTACTCGCCGATCCTTTATCGCAACAGCGCAGCTTGGGAACTGAATCATCACTTGTCATCGACATGTATGATCTTCTTTTACGAGGAGCTTTTTCGACAAATCAAGAAGAGCGCGAGCGCTTGCTTTCACCTCTGAAGCCCGATCTGATTATTCGATTTTCACATACGCCAACCTCAAAAGCCTTAGGTCAATACATGAGCTCACTTTCTTCTGTGCGGCACATTATCATTGATCCTTCGGATCAAAGTTGGGAAGATCCTTACTTCCTTGCGACGGATGTTGTACAGGCAGATAATCAAAGTTTTTGTGACAGCATTGGTGCGCGGTTGGTTGTTCGTGAAACAACGGATTGGGCAAAAAGGTGGCAGAACGTTAACGCAACCCTTGTTAAAGCACAAGAACAAGCACGACAACAGACGGATGGTCTCTTTGAGGGAAGCATCGTCGAGGTTTTAGCCAATACATTGGTTGACGATAGCATTCTTTTCATTGGAAATAGTATGCCGATTCGCGATATCGATTCCTTTTTTGTTCAAACACCGCGTAAGATTATGCTTCTCGCTAACCGTGGTGTTAGCGGAATCGATGGCGTTGTTTCTACTGCGGTCGGTGTGGCTGCGGCAAGCCCTTTGCAATCTGTGGTCTTATTGATTGGTGATCTTTCATTTTATCATGATCTAAACGGTCTCTTGGCTACGAAGTTGCACAACGTGTCTTTGACGATCGTACTGATCAATAATGATGGCGGCGGCATATTTTCCATGCTGCCTTCAGCTTCGCAAAAGGATGTCACACCGTATTTCGCGACTCCGCATGGGTTGGATTTCGCTTTTGTTTCACAGATGTATGGGGCAACATGGCACGACATTGTGGATCTATCTGCTTTTCGTGAAGCGTTACAAGAAGCCATGGGAATGTCCGGATTGCATATGTTGCAACTACGTTCTGATCGCGAGTTAAATGCGCGTCTGCATGAACAAATCTATCAATCTTGTTTTGCGGCGATTAGGTCATGACGCAAGATGGTTGGTGTGAAAAGCGACTGGTTATTCGTGGCCAAGTCTATCGTGTTGTTGGATGGGGCAACAAAGGATACCCACTTCTTTTATTACATGGATTTATGGGTAGCGCCTTAGACTTTGGCACCGTGGCCAATCGTTTTGCATCCTCGAGGCGTGTGTTGGCTATCGATTTTTTGGGACATGCCAAGTCTTCGAGCCCACACGATGCTGCACGGTATCGCATGGAACAGATCATACAAGATGTAGCGAGACTTTTAGCAACATTTAGGATTTATAGGGCGGATGTGTTGGGTTACTCGATGGGCGGAAGAGTCGCACTTGCTTTTGCCACGAAGTATCCACGAAACGTTCGCGCACTCATTTTAGAGAGCGCATCGCCAGGTCTTGCCACAGAGTCATCACGCATCACGCGCAGGGAAGCTGATGAAAAGTTTGCCCAGCAAATGCGAACCGATGGATTGCATTCTTTTGTGGATAGATGGGAACAATTGCCGTTATTTGCCTCACAGACGCATCTTTCGCAGGACGTTTTGCTGAGACAACGACGCGTTCGCTTGAGTCACACGATAACAGGGCTTTCAGGGAGCTTGCAGGGTATGGGAACAGGTGTACAACCATCTTATTGGTCTGTGCTGGCGCAACTGTGTTTGCCAGTACTGCTGATTACAGGTCAACTTGACACTAAATTTACGGAAATTGCGCATGAAATGAGACCGTTCCTTATCCGGGGTGTCTGGCAATCCATTGACGATGTCGGTCATAATACGCACTTAGAAAACCCAAATTCCTTTTTTTACTACGTAAATCGCTTTCTTGATCAAGTTGCCAACGCCAAACACAAATAGACAATTTAGCGGCTTATCAAATTAGAGTGACTTGTGGTACTATGCAAGAGAGGAGGCGTTCTCTTATGCAGGAAGAGAAATTGTGCCCTAAATTTGAAGCTGCCTTTCAACTTTTAGGAAAGCGTTGGACAGGATTGATTATTCGTGTTCTTTTACAAGGGCCGCAACGTTTTCGCGATATTTCAGCTGTTATCCCGGCAATGAGTGATAGGATGCTTGCAGAGCGCTTTAAGGAACTTGAAGCTGCGGGTATTTTAAAACGACTTGTCTATCCTGAAACACCCGTTCGGATTGAGTATGAATTGACAGAAAAGGGGCGGGCATTACAATCTGTCATGGACGAAGTTCAGCATTGGGGCGATAACTGGCTGACGTAATTGGATCAAGGTGGTAAAATGACGGATACTTTTGTGCCCTTACCCACTTCACTGCTGATGAGAATATCTCCATTGTGCGCATCGACGATCCATTTGGCAATGGCCAGGCCAAGTCCGCTGCCTTGTTTTTGTCTATGTCGGGCTCGATCCCCACGTACAAACCGATCAAACACATGTGGCAATAGCTTGGCATCAATACCTATCCCAGTATCTGATACTGTGATCGTCGTATGAAGTGTGTCGCTTTCAACGCCGACTTGGATCCTCGCCCCTGCAGCAGAATAGCGCATGGCGTTATCGATCAGGATAAGTAATAACTGTCGTAAGCGAGCCTTATCACCCAATGTATAGCAAGACGTTACGGGAAGAATGCGATGAATTTGCTTATCTTCCAGCAAAGCCACAGGTTCAATCGTATCGACTACTTCACTAATCAGCGTTGAAACATCGACAGGAACGTGCTCAATCAACTGCTCCTTCGAATCCGCGCGAGCTAGCGTCAATAAATCCGCGATTAACGATGTTGTTCTTGTGACTTCCTCGTAGGCGTTGGCCAAATACTGCATTTCCTCTTCGATAGTATGATTAGGGTTTCGCAATAAGACATCGAGGTTTGTCTTGATGATGGTTAGTGGTGTTCTGAGTTCATGCGAAGCATCAGCGACAAATTGTTGCTGACGTTGCCATGACAAGACCATGGGTCTGATACTTTTGGTAGCTAAAAAGATGGCTACAGCCAAAATAACAGCCAAAATAGCAATACCAGAGACTGTGAGTGTCCAAAGTAGACTATCCAAGGTGGTATCCGTGCTACTCGTGGGCTTCATTGTGTAGATCAAATAGCGACCTGATGCTGTATTTATGATGGCTGTGAAAGTTCGGTAAGCGACACCACCGATTTGTGTCGCTTCATAGTATCCGTGATTAGCGTTATGATTGGTTTGTTTATACAACTGTCTGATGTTGATAAAGGGATTTCCATCGATAAACGCTGCTGTAGAATGTTTACCCGTCGGAACAATATGCCATAAACTAAAATCCACCTCTTGATCGCTAACACTGATCACGTCAGAGCTGGTTTTTTTTGTGTCTCTTATATAGCTATGCATAATATGCAACGCTGACATTCGCAGCTGTCTATCTAATTCGGAATACAGTTCTTGGGCCATTAACGCGTAAACGATAATGAGTAAAATAGCGAGAATACTGGCTAAAGCGCCTAAATTGATCGCAAATAAGCGAAATCGAAGTTCTCTGTATGGATTTTGCGTACCTTTCACGACTTCGATCCCCTTAGTGTGTAACCCACACCTCGTATCGTATGGATAATAGGCCCTTGAAGGGATGACAGGCGTTTTCGTAAGTGGTGTACGTAGGTATCGAGCACACCTTCTAAGACGTCCGCCTCGTAACCCCAGACCGCATCCATCATCTGCTGGCGCGTCAACACCTGGCCTGCGTGGCGAATCAGCATCTCAAGGATCTGAGCCTCTTTAGGTGATAAGACATTTTCCTGATCGTGGAGTTTTACCGTTCGCGTGACGAGATCAAAGTATAAGTCATCAAAGGTCAAAGATTGATCAGGTACAAAGTCAGACGGACGACGCGACAAAGCGCGAACTCGCGCAATCAATTCCTCCGTTGCAAAAGGTTTGACGAGATAATCATCGGCTCCAGCATTTAACCCTTCCACCCTGTTTTCTACTGAATCTTTAGCTGTCAACATTAAGATAGGTGTGGTTATACCATGTTCACGAAGTTGCTCTACAATCTGAATGCCGCTCATCGAAGGGAGCATCCAATCAAGGACAATGGCATCGTACGGCACCGTTGTCGCGAGGAGCAATCCCTCTTCCCCATCGACTGCCATGTCGACTTGAAAATGTTCCTCGTGTAGAAGTCGGACCAAGGCTTGAGCAAGGCTGACTTCATCTTCTACAATTAGTACCCGCATAACCAACCCCCCTACATGCTTACCATAGCATATCGCACATCCCTGTCATAGGAAAGAACGCCAGGAGAAACTCTGACGTCCGTATTCAATCATGATCGCGCGTGGGATGAATTTGTTACCTCGTTGAAGGAGCGTGGCCCTCTTGTAACATGTTAACTTCAGCATCAATTGCCTCAAACGAGAGATCAGTTCCAGCTTCTTCTAGACTAATATTTGCAGTTTCACGACCCCAGACAACGATCGGCATGGCTAGTACCAAAAGGGCAATAGCGATACCTTCAAAGATCACCTGGTTTCCAAATTGTGCAAGTATGATCGGAATGAAAAAGATGGTTGCAACACCACTGACAATGCGAGCGGTCATTTCATTAAGATAAACGCCTTGCCCACGAAGACGTGTCGGATATTGTTCAGCAACGGCAAGTTTCGAAACAGGGAATACACCAAGTCCAAAAAAGGAAGTCAAAAAACCGGCTACTAAG
>DAHWJX010000151.1:0-4233 GCA_027343965.1 Caryophanales bacterium
GTTACCGCAGGTTCAAGAGAAGATCGGTAAAATGCAGGTGATGCTTACGACCGCACGCAATCTTATGTACACCGTAGCTACACGCTATGATGATGCACCGCAAGAACGGCTCGCTATGCGTCCTGACTTTTCGATGGTCAAGTACGTAGCGACAAACACCGCTGTTGATATTGTGGATCTTGCGATGCGCATCGTAGGCGGAACAAGTATACTTGAGCATGCACCACTTGAACGCGCTTATCGCGACGTGCGCGCCGGACTACATAATCCGCCGATGGACGATGTGACCTTGAAAATGATTGCACAGGAAACCTTGGAACATGAAAAACATAAATTTCACTAGGCTACCGCCAAAAAATCCCCTGTATTGCCGTATACTAACGTTGAAGTGAGGGACAGCCAGTGTCGCAACTTTCCAATCTAGCTCCAACAGCCCAGGGCATCCTGCAGATTGCGGCGCTGCTGATCGGCACGCTTGTTGCGTGGGTTGCCTTAGGTGCAGTGCGTTGGGACGTTTTTGTTAAAGCACCTGAGTCAGCACCAGCTCGTCTCTTGCGCCTGCTGTTTGCGATACTGATCGGCTCTGGTATCGCGGGGTTTATCGTAGCTTATGGCAGCGCCGTTTCTTCCATCCATGGCTAAGAGGATTCTCTGCAGATAAGTGCAGATTCTGCGATTCTAGCAGAAATCTCGTATAGTGCTTCCTCCTTCTGTTCATACTGGTTACTACACCAGATGAATGGGAGGAACGATCGATGAAGAAACTAACGGTACTCGCCGTAGCGGGCCTGCTAATTGCACTTTATCAAGCGGGAACCA
The DNA here is from genome assembly GCA_027343965.1 of Caryophanales bacterium. Classification (GTDB taxonomy): domain Bacteria; phylum Bacillota; class Bacilli; order Alicyclobacillales; family SLC66; genus JAKACU01. The sequence goes on from DAHWJX010000151.1 coordinate 820, forward strand.
TGGCAGGGCAGGCATGGGCGAATGTCAAAGGCGTTACTGCCACACCTGATCTTGTCGAACAGGCTTTTCAGGCGACAGGAGCCATTGCTACAGGGTTTGAAATTCATGACTGGACAACACAAAACACGGCGTTTTTGCCAGTATCCGTCTTGCAAACACAGGCAAAAGGTGTGATGGTCCGTCTTCGCGCAGACCACATAACCGGCTTCTTACATTCGGATGCGCATCAACATGTATCTTTTTTAAGCGGACATACGTCTGTTAAGACAGCAACAGGAAAAAATGTACCACTGACGGCAACGGTGGAGTTGGCCAGCATGCATCTGCTGGGTCAATCACCGCAAACGGTGCTCGTTATCAGACTTCTCTCTAACCAACACACGTTGGCCGGGTCACATGCTGCGTTTTCGTTGCTGCAAAGTGTTATTCCAATAAAAGGATCATCGAATCGCAACGAGATGGTGTTTGGACAATTGTCCAGGATGGCCTCAAAAGCATCGCGTACAGCCTTGATCGATAAAGCGTTCGCCGATGTTGCAGGTCACGCCACACAGTGGTCCCAAGATGCGTACACCACAAGTGCGGCTGGTAGCAGTGCAAAAGAGGGACTTTACCTACCTATTGGCAATCAAAACATTACTTTACAAGTAGCAATGCATACTAACGGCTACAATCAGACAACAAGGGTACTTGTAGGCAGTCCCCTTATAACAGTAGAATACTAATATGGGTTTTGTGCGATCTCGGGGGTGCGAGGAATTTGGATACTATTCATATATTTGGAGGCAAGCCGCTCGTCGGTAAAGTGCGGGTCGACGGGGCAAAAAATGCTGTCTTGCCCATTCTTGCCGCGTCGATTCTGGCGCAAAGTGGGGAATCTGTCATTGAGGATGTACCGCAGCTAACAGACATCGATGATCTGGCACAAGTTGTTTCGAGTCTTGGCGCAAAAATCGAATTGGCTGGTTGCAACACACTAAAGTTATCTGCCGAGAAGATTACGACAACCACAGCGCCTTACGAACTTGTTCGCAAGTTGCGGGCATCATTTTGGGTGGCAGGTCCACTGCTTGCTCGGATGGGTCATTTTAAAGTAGCCTTGCCTGGTGGCTGCAACATCGGTGAACGGCCAGTTGATCAACATATAAAAGGGTTTGAAGCTTTAGGTGCGACCGTAGAGATCGAACACGGATATGTCGAAGGTTATATACATGGTAAATTGCGTGGAGCAAGAGTTTATTTTGATATAACAAGCGTCGGCGCCACGATCAATACGATGATGGCGGCCACCTTGGCTGATGGGCAAACGATCATCGAAAATGCAGCTAAGGAACCGGAAGTCGTCGATGTGGCGAATTATCTCAATGCGATGGGTGCAAACGTTCGTGGAGCAGGTACCGACGTGATTCGCATCGAAGGCGTCGAGTCATTGCATGGTGCGACGCATACCGTCATCCCTGATCGGATCGAAGCAGGTACGTACTTAATCGCAGCGGCTGTGACACGCGGCGATGTGTTTGTGGAAGGTGCGATCTATAACCACTTGAGTTCCCTATGCGCAAAATTGCGTGAGGCAGGCATTTGCGTCGAAGATGACATCACAGGTATCCGTGTCTATCCTGGTGAAAACTTACGCGCAGTGGATATCAAGACCCTGCCGTATCCTGGCTTTCCAACCGATCTACAAGCACAGATGATGGCATTTTTGCTTACCCTTGATAAAGGCGTCAGCATCGTGACAGAGACGGTATTTGAGAATCGCTTTTTGCACGTGCCAGAGCTTCGACGCATGGGTGCTGAAGTGAAGACGGAGGGCCGTACGGCTGTCGTCGAAGGTGTGCCATTTCTCACGGGTGCAAGCGTCCATGCCACAGACCTGCGCGCAGGTGCGGCGCTTGTCTTAGCAGCACTTGCAGCGCAAGGTGAGACGGTCGTAAGCGGGCTTGAGCATATCGATCGGGGCTATGGCGATCTCGTCGGCAAATTGCAATCTCTTGGAGCTCATATCAGTCGTTCCGATGATGTGATACCACTTCGCCTCGTCAAGTAAAAAATGGGATTACATGCATTGCGGTAAGGACACACTATGGCCATCCGATAAAAGGAAGGCGATAGTGTGTTTCACGTTGGAAGGTTATTTTCGACCTACTGGGATATGGTCAAGCAAAGTGCTGTGCAAGGTGCTTATCCGGAATACATCGGATGGGTAGAAGATGACGCCTTACAGGATAGCGACCCACAAGAATCTAGCGCACAGGATGATAACACTACGACAGAATCGTAAACAAGATTTTATTCATAACCTCGTTTAAGGCTACCTTGTTTTGGCAAGAATGTCCTGTGAGGTGATCGAGGTGAATATTGACGACGAAAAGCAGCAACCGGGTGCTGAGACCAATCCAGCACAGGATGACGTAGAAAGAAACGGAAAGCTTCGCGCACTTTTTGCCAAGCGTTGGGCATTTCCGGCATTGTACTTGACCGCAGCTGTCATGATTATCGCTTTCATGTATTTTCAGGCTACTCGTTTTACAGGCGGGCCCACGACGAAAACAACCGCAACGCCTACGGTGACGACAAGTGCTAATGCACCGTGGATTTGGCCAGTCGGCGCCAACGCCAAAAATGTTACCGTGCTGCGCGGATACTATGATCGTTTGGCGCCGGGCGCTACTGTGGCATCCTTGGCAAAAGACCTAGTTGTTGTTGGCAGCAGCTATCAGGGGTCTACGGGGTACGACATTGGCGCAACGCACGCAACCCATGGTTTTTCCGTGGTTGCCAGTGTTGCAGGAACGGTAACAAGTGTCAGGACAAGTCCTACTTGGGGTCAGACCATCGAGGTTTCTAGCAACGGCGGCTACCATACACTCTATCGCTCTCTAGGCACTGTTGATGTACAGACAGGAGCCCATGTCATACAGGGGCAACAACTAGGAACAAGTGGAACCAATAGTTTAGAAGCGAACATGGGAAACCATCTTTACTTTGAAGTAGAAAGAAATGGTATGGTTGTAGATCCCGGTTCGGTTCTTCCAAAATTGCCTTCGTAGAACGTGATAAGATGACAAGCTTCTAGTAAAACGGTCAAGATGCGTATAGGGTCACTTCGCTAGACGGAGCGACCCTTTTTCTATGTTATCAAAAACGGATGATAGAGCGAGTATGGACGAGCAAAAACGAAATATTTGACTGCAATCACCTAGGAATGCGTCTGAATGGAATATGCTGTACACCCCCTCATATACTTTAGCAGACTTGCGAAAGTGGGGGGGCGAGGGTGTGCACGACTACATTAAGGAGCGCACGTTGAAGATCGGCGAATACATCGTGGAAACGCGTAACACCGTTCGCACGATTGCCCGAGAATTCGGCGTCTCCAAGAGCACCGTGCATAAAGACCTGACCGAACGT
>DAHWJX010000161.1:0-28892 GCA_027343965.1 Caryophanales bacterium
GCGTCTCCAAGAGCACCGTGCATAAAGACCTGACCGAACGTCTGCCAGAGATCAACCCTGACCTCGCCAATCGCGTCAAGGAGATCCTTGAGTATCATAAGTCGATCCGGCATTTGCGCGGTGGGGAGGCCACCAAAGAAAAGTATAGAAAGGATGATCGAAAGAGAAAACTCACGAAAAACCTCACTGTCGCAAGAGGATTTGGCATGCGTCTGTAGAAATTAATCTGAAGCACACTCTCGGCCTTTCATCTGCACGGGATGGGTGCCTAGGCGCAGGTCTAGTTCTCGACAGAGAGAGGATTATGGCAGCATGTTTGGAAAAGATATCGGTGTGGATTTGGGTACTGCCAACGTTCTCGTGCATGTTCGCGGTAAGGGCGTCGTTCTCAATGAACCGTCTGTCGTCGCTATAGAGAGCCAGACACGGCGTGTTGTTGCCGTCGGTGAAGAAGCAAGGCAGATGCTTGGACGTACTCCTGGCAATATCGTGGCGATTCGTCCATTGCGAGATGGTGTCATCGCTGACTTTGAGATTACAGAATTGATGCTTAAGTATTTTATGGCGAAAACGATCGGTAAAGGACTCTTGAGAAAACCTCGCGTTGCTGTGTGCATCCCTGCAGGTATCACTTCGGTGGAGAAAAAGGCTGTGCGTCAAGCCACAGAGGCGGCAGGAGCAAAGAGTGTTTATCTGATTGAAGAACCAAAGGCAGCGGCGATCGGAGCAGGCCTCGATATAACGCAACCGAAAGGAAACATGGTGGTTGATATTGGCGGAGGAACGACGGATATCGCGGTTTTGTCTCTTGGCGACGTCGTCACCGCCTCTTCTATTCGCATCGCAGGGGACAAGTTCGATGAAGCGATCATACGATATATCAAACGCATGCATAATTTGCTGATTGGCGAACGTACCGCCGAAGATATTAAGATTCAAATCGTCTCTGTACATCCAGATACGGAGACAGGAAACATGGAGATTCGCGGACGCGATATGGTGACTGGCTTGCCGAAGACGGCCGTCATTCGTTCACAGGATATGGCCGAAGCCATGCAAGATGCGGTCATGGCGATCGTGCATGCTGCCAAAAGCGTGTTGGAACACACCCCGCCTGAGCTTGCCTCGGATATCTTCGATCATGGCGTCATTTTAACGGGTGGTGGGGCGCTGATCCGTGGGATTGATAGGTTGCTCATGCAAGAACTCGAGGTGCCCGTGCATATCGCGGACGACCCCATGACTTGCGTTGCGCGTGGAACGGGAGCTTTCCTTGAAAACATGGATAAGTGGGGACGCCCATCCGCGAGAGATAACCGCAAGCGTTGAGGCAATCTTTTTGTAAGGATGGTGGCTTTGGTGGATGGACTCAGTGCAGCAAGCTCCGGCATGCTAGCGGATGAACGCATGCAGCAAGTGATTATGAACAATATCGCGAACCTTTCAACGCCTGGATACAAACAATCCACGGGTGTTCTTTCTGCGTTTCCAGCGCAACTTGCGCAAAGGTATACAGCAGGGTCAAATGGCGCAGATGCACAGACGCTTGGCGTTGTAAACAACGGGACGCTTTTTCAGGAGTCTGTGTCAAACTTTACGCAAGGCAATGTGGCGATGACCAATCAACCGCTTGATCTTGCGATCACCGATCCTGCGACAAGTGGCACGTCCGTTTATGCAACTACGGCAAATGGCACAAAGACGGTCTCTACGCTATCTTTTGTCGTGGGCAAAGGCGGCGTCATTGAAACAGCAAAAGGGGATCCAATCCTCCCGGTCGATGCAACAGGAAAGCCCGTAGTGGGTGCGCGTGTTGTGGTCAATAAAGCATTTACTGGGCTTGATCTGTTTGGTGAGACGGGTAGCCCAGTCATCGATGCTAAAGGACACCCTTCTTATAGGATAGTCGACAGTAAAGGCAACGCAGTCTCTGGCTTACATCTTGCGATGACCAGTTCTAGCACGGGTGGCATGCATGCTTTTTTTGCCGTAGAAAATGTCGATGCACAAGGTAAAAGTCGCGTGGCTCTCACGCGTGACGGACATTTTCAGGCTGGCAGCAACCATTTACTTTACAATGCCGCAGGTCAACGGGTGCTTGCGATCGGGGCAAATGGCCAACCGATCCTGAACTCAGCGATCTACTTGAACAAGGCTTACACAGGCACCACGATTTTCGGGAAAAATGGCGCACCGCTTACAGATGCGAAAGGCAATCTATCGTACGAAGTCGTCGGATTGAACGGCAAGCCCTTAGCCAATGCCACTTTTACCACGACACAAGCCGATGTCAATACCTTGCAGCCACTTGGGACGACTGACTTTTTGATGACGCCTAGCACACAGCTTGCCGCAAGTCAGGCGACGATCACACCGGGAGCTTTGGAGTCATCGAATGCGAATGATACGCAAAATATGGTCGATATGTTGACCGTCTATCGCAGTTACGAGGCGAACTCGAAAGTCGTACAAACGATCAGCACACAGCAACAAAGCACCGATCAATTAGGCGCGGTGGCTAACCTCTAATCTTACGTTTAGGTGGAATTGGCATGAGCATGATGAGCGTGGCGGCGTCCGGTTTGCAGTCGCAATTGACGAAACTCGATGCGCTATCGAACAATATCGCCAACCTCGATACGACGGGGTATCAGCGCGAGAGCGTGACGTTTGGCGATACGCTGACGCAAGTATATGGTCAAGCTGCGGCTACGACTGGGGCTAACAATAACCGTCTGACGCCTGTGGGATTATCGCTTGGTACGGGGTCTTATGCGCAACCTATGATGCGGCAATTTCAAGCGGGAAGTTACACGGCCACACAAAATCCCTTGGATATGGCCATTCAAGGGGATGGTTTTTTTACCATCCGCTTGGCAAATGGTCAGACAGGCTACACGCGAGCTGGTAGCTTTTCTCTTAGCAAAGTAGCCAATGGGCACTTTTACTTGGCGACGAAAGCAGGCGATCCTGTGCTATCGAGCACAGGGCAACCGATTGATTTGACTGGGATCAATGCCAGGACATTGCATGTGTCGGCGGATGGAACGTTAACGGCAGACACCGAACAGGGAAAACCTGTCGCCTTGCAGAAGCTTGGCTTAGCCTATGTGGCTCATCCGGAAACTGCGTTAACCAGCGTCGGTGCGGACGCGTATCAGGCGAACCCTGGGTACACGGTCACGACCAATGCACAGCTTGGTTCAAGAGCTCCGTCTGTGATTGGCGTGGTGCAAGGCTCTATGCTTGAGACGTCTAACGTCAATTTGACGCAAGAGATGACGTCACTCATTACGACACAACATGATTTTCAGATGAGTTCGCAAGCGGTGAACATCGCGGATAAGATGATGGGCGTGGCGGATTCGCTCGCCTAGATTCGTTGCCGCTGACAGGATTGTGCCGACAAGAGGGGGAATGCCGACGATGCGCCTTCTTCTTGAGTTTATTTCGATGCTGTTGTTTTTGGCCGGGGTCAGCTTTCTTGCAGGCGGGTTCATCCACATGATGGCCCGCCCGCGTACTCTCTGGGGAAAACGTCGTTCGTTTCGTTTCGCGATCATCGCCTTGCCCATCTTAACGACGCTGTGGGCGATCGGCACCTATCTGCAGTTGGCGCGAATGGTCGGCTACATGATTGCGGCGTTGATCGTTGCGCCTTGTTATGCAGGTTGGATGATCTTTTATCTGCGCGGTTATCTGCGTAGAGGTCGCTAGAGAATCTCTTGGATCTCTTTTCGCAGTTTCTTGACCGTTCGCTTTTTCCAAGTCTTTACGGTCTCCACACCCACTTCGCTCAATTCAGCCACCTCCCGCACGGTGTACCCCGTACATAACACCATGTTCACATACTGCCGTTCCCGTGCACTAAGACACGCGAGGATATCCTGCCACTCAACCATCCACAACGCATCATCAAAGCTTGTATTGCTACCACCTGCGTCGGTGATAAACGCTTCCCAATCTTCGGGTAGCGAGCCCTCATGGCGCCTTATCGTTGTTTCTGTCTTTCGTACACTGCTATAAATGCCTTGGCGTACACGTTCTTTGGCATAATGTGCAAAGTAGACACCGCGTCTTCGGTCAAACGTGAGCACGGCCTCGATGAAGCTGATGAATCCTTCTTGTAAAAGATCTTCTCGCTCTTTATAGCGTCCAGGATAGTGCTTTACGCTGGCATAAATCAAAGGGGTGAATTCCTCACAAAGAAAGGATAATGCCGCTTTATCGCCTTGCTGTGCTGCGATCAGCAAGGCATCATTCGTTTCATTCACAAAAATCCTTTCCGAACCGGTTCTAAAAATTGTTTTTTGCGCGCAGCCTGATCATAAACTTGAGGTATACTAAGCTTGTAAATTCTATTTTGGGTAAACTTAACTATTTGTTCCTATTGAGATGTAAGAATTTTTCAAGATAATAGAAAAACTCGCAAAGTAAAGTTGTGTTGTAGGGGTCTAGAAAGTTATAACTGCTAAAATATTGAAAGAAAAGCAAACGCGTACTATACTTTGGGTAAATAAAGAAAGGATGTGAGAATTATGCAATTGAAGAAAGTTACTGCTGTGGAAGTGGTTTCGATCGCCCCTATTTATCCGATAAATGGTGGGATAGGTTCACATATAGGCCTCGCGGATGGATCGGAGTATGATGTGAACTTTGCGTCGCGTACAGTGATGCGCCATTTGCTCGAACACCACGGGATGGACTTGGAAAAGTATCGCAAGATGTTTTGCCGTGATTGGACCAGCAAGCAAAATGTCCCAGTGATTATCGGGCAACTGGGTTTTATGACGTGCAAGATGCAACACGCGCTTTGGCACGGGGCCCCGGTTTATGGGTATGTACGGCTTGATGCTATTGATCGTATGGTGCAAGAGGACGGGGTTGGTGTGGTGTACCTCAAAGGGGAAAAGAAGATCCGCACAGAGCAATCGCTTGAGGCCTTGCGTCAACACTATCATCTTGGTGTAAGCGCTTTACATGTCTATGCGACGAGGTGGGCTGAAGTCGCCCCAAACATTGCTAAGCGCAAATCGCACATGGATAGATACGCTTTTGCGGACCAGTTTGTGAAAGATACCACAGAAAATCTGATCGAGGATCCAGCGACAGGTGAAGTCACGATGTCGATGAAAGTTGAAGATCTGATGCGTTTTGTAAAATGGCTGCGACATCTTGGTGACTAACGGAGAAGCTACCTGCGCCAAAGTATCAGCCTCTTTTATCCGGCAGTAGGCAGGAGCCTACCGGCATGCCAGCTTCTGTGTTTTTTGTCAAGGCCGCGATGATCTCTTCTACAGTAGCTTTGTCATAGGATGGTGCGGTGAGCGATAAGTGCACATCGGCTAGAAATTCGGCAGAAAGGATCCATGTGTCCCTCGTCAAGAGATGCACAGCTCGATCATAGTCGCTGTAAGTCACGGTGAAGTTATATTGATCATGCGCGATATAGGACACGATCATGGCGTCCTTGAGTGCAAGAGACACGGCGCTCGTATAGGCGCGTACAAGACCGCCTGCGCCCAATAGGGTGCCGCCAAAGTAGCGGGTGACGATCGCAAGCACATCGGTGACATTTTGTTGTTGTAAGACATGCAGCATCGGACGACCAGCTGTGCCACTCGGTTCCCCGTCATCACTTGCACGCTCTAAGCCGTCTTTTAAGCGAAAGGCTGTGCAGTGATGGTTCGCTTCGGGATGCTCGGTTCGAATTTCAGCCAAGGCCTGATGAACTTTTTGTTCGTCATCCACAGGAAGAAGCGTGGTGATGAACCGGGACCGTTTTTCGATAATCTGCGCGTGGACAGACTCTAGCACCGTGCGGTACGATAATGGCGTAAATTGTGATGGATTCATAGTGCTATTGTACCCTATGTCAGCATATCATCAAGTTTTGGAGGCGTTATTCTGCGCGTACTGCATGTATTACCAGCCGGTGAGTTTGGCGGCGCTGAGTCGCAGATTTTAGCCTTGGCGAAAGGTCTGCAAGCGCAAGCGATCGATGTAGAAGTGGTGACGTACTTTGAAGGGGAGTTTGTGCAAAAAGCGCGCGCGGCAGGTATCGCCGTCAAAGTATTTACGAGCGATGGTTTGTTTGGCGATCGGCAACGGTTGATGATGTATCTTCAAGGTAAGCCTGCTGATCTCTTGCATACGCATGGCGTGCGTGCGAGTGTCATTGGGCGTCTTGTGGGGAAGCGGTTAAAGATTCCAGTGGTGACGACGATACATAGCGATCTTTTCTATGATTATGCTTCCCCCTTGCGCCGCTTTTTATTTATGCAGATGGAACGGCGTACACGGCACTTGTCTGCTCGGGTGATTGCCGTGTCAAGCGCTTTAGCCCGTATCCTTGTTTCGCGCGGTTATGACGAAGGCCGTCTTGTCGTGATCAATAACGGGATGGATACCAAGCGCGCGGATACGGAGCTTGCTTTAGCTAAGGCGACACCAATTGACCTGCGTCGATCCCTTGGGATCGCAAAAGATGTATGGCTTGTGTTTTGTGCCGCTAGGCTGCATCCGGTTAAGCACCATGATGCGCTGATCTCGGCCATCGGTCAGGTACAAGACATTCAAGGCCGATCGGTGCATCTTGTTTTAGCAGGGGATGGATCGGAGCGTGCGCGGCTTGAAGCGCTCGCAGCGCAAGTTGCACCCTCTCGTGTGCACTTTCTTGGGGCGCGTTCGGACATTTTTGCGCTTTTAGCACAGGCGGATCTTTTTGCTCTTGTGTCGCAGATGGAAGGCCTGCCGATCGCGCTGCTTGAGGCGATGTATGCAGGTGTCCCGGTGGTGACGACGAAAGTCGGTGGCATGATCGAAGCCGTCGATGGAAGTAGCGAGAGTGACGCACAACTTGCTGGCCTGATGGTGCCACCTGGCGATGATAAGGCGTTAGCACAGGCGATCGCAAAGATTCTTGCAGATCACGATCAATGGCGCAAGATGAGCGAGGTTGGACACAACCGCGTACGTGATTCGTACTCTTTGCAACAAATGGCAGAAGAGGTAGCAGGCCTCTATAGGGATACCATGAAAGGTAAAATATGAATTTTCTATGGAAATACGAAAAATTGGGCGGAATTTCAAAAGTTTTGTCGTAACCTATTAGCAGAGAAGAAGACTTTCTGGTACACTGGCATTGGTCTTATGATGCATTGGGAAGTAACGGCAACTCACTTTATCCTGAGTGGGACGCATCTTTTTTGCACAAATCTCTTTGGGCACCCTGTTATTTCCCGCAGCTATCTGATGTAAATCTCTTTACGAGATTCCATAGGGTCGTCTATAATACGTAGGCGTAAGGGATAATTCTTCTCTAGCAACACCATGAAACCTTTTAGTATTACGGATCGTCGGTACCTTGAAAACCTCATGCACTAGGCTTGAAGTCACCTGCGAATGTTGTATCACGTACGTGACCCAAGAACAAGTACAACGGATAGTTGCTTTCTAGCACTGAGGGGAGGGATGTCGACCTGTGATGACACGCCCGATCAGAAACTTGTGCAGGCATTTTCGGTGTGTGGGACGGGGAGCGGAATGACACTGAAGACATGCTTGTGAAGAAGAGTTCGGAAACGGCTTTACAGGGACATTGCATGCGGACCTACCGTTGGCCAGTTCCTTGGCCTCATTGTCGCAATACCATTTTGAATTTTGGTTATTAAGAGGAGGAACCGGATTGAAACGCACGCTTTCCAGTATTGCTGCAGCAGCGATGATCCTTGGTACGCTGGCTCCAGCAGCTTTTGCGGCGACGTCGAGCACGTCCTATACCGACATCAGCGGCAACTTTGCAGCTACACAAATCGCACAATTAACGCAAGATGGCTTCATTCATGGCTTCAGCGATAACACGTATCGTCCGAATGATCCTGTGACGCGCGGACAATTTCTTGCTTACTATATGAAAGCTGTCCAATCGGTCACGGGTATTGCACCAAGTGCCAACATGCAAGTGTACTCCGACGTGGCTCCAGGTAACTGGGCGTTCAACTTCGTCGGCGCCGCAGAATCCAATGGCTGGGTAAACCCTTACTGGGTCGGTGCCCGCGTTGGCTATGCATTCCATGAAAACTACAAAGCATCATGGGGCGATGCAGCTTCCTTCTTCGTAGCTTCCATGGTTCAAGCTGGCAAACTTACCCTTCCAAAAGGTGTAGCGCCTTTGGCTTATGTACAAACATTAGGTCTGTTACAAGGTATTCCTTCGACAGATGTGCCTTCTGCTAACAAGTACATGGATCGCGCCGATGCAGCGATGTTCCTTTCGAACGTGCTTGCATGGACCCAAGGCCAATTGTTGCCGCAAGGTGCAAAAGTTACTGTAACCGGCGGTGCCAATGTTGCTCCTGGTAGTTCGGAACAATTAAATGTTGTTGTTAAAGATGCCAATGGTAATGCAATCACGTTACCGAGCAATGCGAATGTTCAGTGGTCTGTCGATAACAAAGATGGATTCTTTAATCCGAATGTATCCGGCCAATTGGTCACAACAGCAGCAGGTACGTATAACGTGACTGCTACAGTTGATGGGGTTGCTTCAGCTCCGTTTGCTGTGACTGCGTATGGTTCAGTGGCAGGCGTGAAATTATCAGCGGCAAACGCTAACTTGGTTGCTAATGGCGTCTCAACGGACACAGTTACTGCAACAGCTGTTGATGCGAGTGGCAACACGGTAGGTGGCTTTAATGGAACAGGCACCGTTACTGTTTCCGGAACTGCCACCACTTATCCAACAACTGGTCAAGCCAGCGACTTCACGTCGACATCAAGCAACGGCTCAACAACCTATAACGTAACCTTTACCAATGGTGTAGCAACCTTTGATGTGCAAGCGGGTACCGTTGCTGGTCTGAGCTCGACCTATACGGTTTCTTATACACCATCTGGTAGCACCACCGCATTAACTGGTTCTGCGACAATCAACACCGTACCGCAAACAGCAACAGCTCTTCAAGTAACACCTCCGTCGCCTGCTTATGTGGCAGCGAATGGCGTAACAGCTTCTAACTTTAATGTAGAAGTTGTTGACCAAACTGGGAATCCAATGCTGACTGGATCGTGGGCATATAACGTAGCCGTAAGTGGCCCTGGCACGTTGGTAAGTCCGACTACGGGCGTATTTTCCGGTAATGGCTCTACAACGCCTACCCAAGGTATTGTAACTGTCAATTCCGAACAGGGTGTCACTGGAGACATTACAGTGACCGCAAGTGCTACAGGACTGACGTCTGCTTCTGGCACCGTAAAATCCGTGGTTGCTCAAGCACCTGTAAAATTTGCGCCTAGCACAACGACAGCTACCTTCGCTCAAGGCTCTGCTGGAACCACGGTATCCGTGTCCCCTGTGGATGCCAATGGTTATCCGGCATCGTGGCCATCTGGTACGTATACAGTGTTTGTGACGAATAGCTCTAATGCTGCCGCTACAAATATTGATATCAATGGTACGCCAGTAACGTCTAGCGGTTTGGGACTTCCTGCAGGTGGATCTATGGTATTTACGGACAACAATGCTGGTGCCGATGCTGGCACGTATACGGTAATGGTAAAAGATAGTAGTGGCAACGTGTGGGCAACGTTCCCGGTAGTCGAGACGGCCGGTGCCGCTGCTAAGCTATCTGCTTCTGTGCCCGCACAATATGTAACCCAAGCTGGTGCGGCAAGTGTTCCTGTGACCATTCAATTACAAGATGCCAATGGTAACAACGTGGCTCAAGCCAATGTACCTGTTTCGGTATATGTACAAGGTAGTAATGGAGCTGGAACAGCAACATTGAACGGAACGTCAACAGCTTCAAACAGTCAGCTGACAGTTGATACGAACAGTAATGGTGTTGCAACGGTTACCCTTGATGCTCAGCCATATGCTGGCGAGGTGTACACGGTCACAGCTACACCTGGTTCTGCTGCAGGCATGCCGTTGTCATCGGTATCCACGAATGTTACTGTGCAACAAGCTGTTGTAGCAAATGTAACAACAAGCCTAGCAGCTTCTAATGGCTCTAGCTATGTAACTGCAGGTGGAACAGTCACTGGTACCGTGTACTTGAAGGACGCCTATGGCAATCCTGTAAACAATTCACAAAATGTAACCCTGACAGTTACCGGTGGACTTGGTACACCTAAAATTACTGGTGGAAGCGCAACGCTAACAGGTTCCGCTAGTCCGTACACAGTAAACGTAACTAATGGTTGGTTCAGTTTCTCAGCAACAGCTGGTACTGCTGGCGCAGCGACGGTTACTGCAGCTGACACCTCCTTTGCCCCGAATGTCAGTGGCTCTGGTAGTGTGACTGTCCTATCTGGCCCAGCCAACGCAGGCTATGCATTCTTTAACGCTGCTGGTCAAGAAATCACCTCAAGCAATGAACTTGCAGTTACTGCAAACACGCCGGTTGAAGTGTGGCTGAAGCCTATCGACGTTGCAGGTAACCCTGGCGTCAATAGCGATGCGGGGACAGCAATCTTCGCTGATGGTAGTAATGGCCAATTCCGTGTGAATTCTTCTACGGGTACAAGTAGTCAAACGACTCCTGTAGTTGCCGGTACAGCTGCGATTCCTGTCTGGTATGTAAACAGCACAAGCGGAAGCTACAACCTCAGCGCACAAGGCGCAGTGGTTACGACTCCGTTCGCTGCAGTGAAGGGCCAAACGAATCAATACGCAGCGACCCTGGCACTTTCGAACAACGGCGTGCTTGATGCCGCAGCGGTGTTAAATGACAACTTGCTCACGGTTACTGGTTACACCTACACGAACGGTACTCCAACGGCTGGCCAATTTACGGTCACGGGTACTGCTGGTAACTACACGATCACGTTGTACACCAATGCAGCATTGACGGCACAACCTACTGTCAGCTATAACGGTGCGTTTTAAGTAGTGATCATTAGGTAGTTTTTTGTTTTGGATCACTGGATGCGAGTTTTCTTACTCGCATCCAGTGTTTTTATAAAATGGTATTGAGATAATTGTTGATACGTAGGCTTGTAATTAATGTACGTACTATATTACAAATGTGGATACAAATGAGTTCGGGAGGATAATTCGTGAGCTTAGAAGGACAAAGTATAAGTGCCAACGACAGATTGCAGTGGCGATTCACGGTAATTATGGTCTTCTATTTTGCAATTATTCTAGTGGTGCCGTGGTTGATGCCATCGGATGCAGGCTTATTTTTTGCACCTGCTTCCTCGATCGCTGCAACTATAATAATAGCTCTGAGTATCGGCTTATTGCAGTACCGATATCTTAATTGGTCACTCGTGGACCCGAAGTTATGGGCAATACTGTTGGCGCTATATGAATTAGTAGAAAATCTATGGGCGGCGTCACCCCGTGAATCTTTACAGGTAAATGTTGTACAAATATCTGCTTTGCTTTTATTTGTCCTCATACAATCACAATGCAAACACTTCGCTAAATTTTTTGTCCTTATATTTACTATTTCCGGGATTGCAGTATATGTCTATGGCATGGGTGCTGGAGTTCACTGGTGGAACGCTATCGATGCAGTTTATGGTACCAATCAGCTTGCGTCCATTTTTCAGTATCACAACACCTTTGGCGCATTTGAGTTAGCGGTTGGTATTATAGGTCTGATGGGGGGGCTCCAGTGGAATAAGTGGTGGTTGAACTCAATTGGTATTTTTGCTTTCATCATGAGTATCAACGCAGTCGTTGCAAGCTATTCACGTACTGTTTGGGTTCTAGCAGTTATTGCCCTTATTATTACCTTTGTTGTAAGAGCCCTCATAGAGAAAATGTTATGGTCGCAATTACTAGCTGGACTTGGACTTGTTACGGGCGGACTTACTGCGCTTTTAACGTTGCGGGCTTTGGATCAAACAAATGCGATATCATTTGTTTTAAGTTTTGCTATTGGGGTTCTTATGTCAATAGCGATTGCTTATACCCACCACTGGCTTTCAAGTCATTCCATTTCTCGCAAGATATCAGTGAGTGTGTTGGGTATCTCGATGTTGATTGTTATGACTATTCTATACAAATTTCGCGCTCATCTTTTTCATGGGGCAACATCCATCACTAGCCGCTTAGATACCATTAATTTCCACAGTGTCAGTTTACAAGAACGCTTCTACTATTATCAAAATGCTTTGCACATGTGGCTATCTAATCCCGTTTTTGGTTCGGGTGGTGGGACTTGGACTACAAAATTTCAAGCATTTCAAACTCTTCCTTATTGGTCAGAACAAGTGCACTCTTCTTTCTTTGATCTATTGCTCAATGGGGGATTGTTTGGACTTATATTAGTTGTTGTCTTTGCTGCATTTACCATTCGAAGGGTACATCGAAACTACAAGAGCCATGAGTCAAAAGCACATAAATTGTTTGTGTCAGGCTCAGCACTGGCGACTTTGATTTTATTGGCACATTCCCTTTTAGATTTTGATTTTGCTTTTGGATATTATCAATATATTTTTGTAATTTTATTAGCATTTGCTGCCGGACCTTCCTCTTTATTCTCTGTCACTTCTGACGGCAAAGGCAGTATCAAATCCCCACAACCTAAGAAAAATGTAGGTAGTACGTCTTACACTGTACGGTTTAGCATGAATCTAACCTTGCTTGTAATTGGTTGTATCACTATATTGGCGGGTCTATCTCTTAGTGTGTCCCAAATTCTAACGAACATGGCTTCAAATCCGAACACTAGTGCTTCAAGCAAGTTTGGGCTTACGTTGTCAGCCGCATCCTGGGCACCGTACGATGGACAACTACAGCTTGCGTTAGCGAATTACTATTTACAGACGGCTCAGTCAAGTCGAGATACAAGCCTATTTACGCAAGCTTGGAATGCTGCACAAGCAGCACACGGGTTATCACCTTGGGATCCAACTGTGCAAACTCAAGTAGCCATTATCGCGTATCAACTGCGTCAAATGCCAAGTGCTATTGCATGGGCCGACTTATCGTTAACCGATGCGCCATTTAGTGAAACAGTTTATCGAAACTTATTGGGATTAACGCTTTGGACATCTGCTCAGGAATTAAAAGCAGATCCCTCTCAAGGACGTGCGGGATTGAGCAGAGTGCTTCATTTATATCAAGAATACCAAGACAAGATGAAAGTACTTAATATGCATCTTTTCCCAGACTCAATTCCAATGCAAATGGATGCATCAATTCAAGTCTATGTTGCGACGGCAGATGCGCTTTTACATCATCCCAAAGCATCCTTACACGCGATGAATCCACTCTTGACAGTCAATCGCGATCAGGCAGCTGTCAACCTTTATGAAATTGACACAGTACTCGACGATCAACAGTTAAAGAAAACAGGTGCACTGGATTCCAATATGCTAAAACAACTTCATGGTAATCCAACTGCCTTACAAGAGTATGAATTCTTACAAACGCTTGTCTAATATGAGTTCGGATTGTGTGACTTGTTGTCGCATGGCTTTAGCCATGTTACTATTTTAAAATAAACCTAGCAAAGGAGGGCTAGTATTGTTGCGACGATATCAATCCTTGTTAAGCAAGCTGTATATTTTTCTTGATGCACTTGCAACGATATTGGCCCTTTTAAGCGCTTGGGTTATTCGGTTTAAAAGCCCTTTTCTCCCGCAATATCATGCCATTTCTTTTGCAAGTTATATGTCCGTTTTGCCAGAGGCTGTCTTAGCTATATTATTTTTTGCTGGTTTCTTGGGGCTTTATGGTACGACCAGAGCAAGTCGCATGAAAGTCATTGCCATACAACAATTCAAAAGTGTTGTCGCCATGGCACTTGTGATTGTGACGGTTCTTTACTTTAACAAGGAACTGAATTATTCTCGTGGAGTGCTGTTTCTTGCGATTATCCTCACTTGGTTGTTTTCTTTGATTGGTCGATTTATCGTACGTTTTATATTAAAAGAAGCGAGACGCAAGGGATTTAATCGGAAATTTGTCTTACTCGTAGGTATGACGAATACAACGATACGGTTTCTAGATCAACTTAGACGGCACGATGACATGGGCTATCATGTCATCGGCTATGTAAGCACTGGAAATGCAAATACAGAGGTTGCTGCAACGTTAAGTAACTTATCGGTGCCCTGCTTAGGGACCATCGAAAAACTTGACACGATCCTAAGTGAGCAGATTGTTGATCATCTTATTTTTACTCTACCTAGTGATGAAAGCCGATTGATTCGATCGCTAATGGAAATTGCTGAGAGCCATGGTGTGCATGCACTTCTTGTTCCGAACTTTATCGATATTTTACCCAGCCGTCCACGCTTTGATGAATTTGCCGGAATCCCTATTGTTGATACAAGGTATACACCCCTTGATGATGCTCTGAATATTGCTCTCAAGAGGACATTTGATATTATCTTCTCAATACTCGTCCTTATACTGTTTAGCCCACTCTATCTTATCATTGGATTATTAGTGCGTCTGTCATCACCTGGTCCGATCATCTATCGACAGGCTCGACTAGGGAGGAACAAACGTCAATTTACTATGTATAAATTTCGCACAATGTATGAGGACAATAAGATAGGTAATCACCGATGGACAGTACCAAATGATTTACGGCGAACCTTAATTGGACGATTTTTACGAGCTACGAGCTTGGATGAGTTGCCTCAATTTTTTAACGTCCTGCGCGGGGACATGAGTGTTATTGGACCACGCCCCGAGCAACCATATTTTGTCCAACAGTTTCGTGAGGATATTCCACGCTACATGATTAAACACCGTGTGCGCCCAGGAATCACCGGTTGGGCACAGGTCAATGGACTTAGGGGTGACACGAGTATCAGTGATCGCATCGAATATGATCTCCGATACATTGAAGACTGGTCATTTACCTGGGATATGCGTATCGTCTTTTTGACGATCTGGAAGGGATTTCGAAACAGGAATGCCTATTAACGTGAATTCCGACATGGGGGAAATGCCTTTTCGTATCCAAGTTCAGATAGTAACGTTCAACAGTGAGGAGTGCATCGATCGCTGTATCCAGTCAGTACTTCAACAATCGTACCCTGCCACATCTTGTTTAGTTATAGATAATGCCTCTTCAGATAGTACCATATCAATCATTGAGGCGTATTCTAATATTTTGGTGGTTTCCCTAGAGCGCAATGTCGGATATGCTGCTGCCCATAATCTTGGATTTTCACAGGCGGTACAAGACGGTGTCGATTTAGT
This sequence comes from Caryophanales bacterium, assembly GCA_027343965.1. GTDB lineage: Bacteria > Bacillota > Bacilli > Alicyclobacillales > SLC66 > JAKACU01. Next base: position 15,179 of record DAHWJX010000161.1, read on the forward strand.
CCTTACGCTAAATCCGGATGTTGAGCTCGATTCGAAGTACCTAGAGCGTTGTATCCGTGTATTTTGTGACGATACTGTCGGTGGTGTTATTGGTAAACTGATTCGAAGTAGAACTTTAAATACGAACACCGCCATTCTCGATAGTACCGGGTTAGTTAAAGGATCGTTATATCATGCGAAAGATAGAGGATCTGGCGAGGCAGACATGTCACAGTATGATAGGTTACGCAATGTATGGGGTATCTGTGGCGCGTCTGCCTTTTACCGCGTCGATATGCTAAAAGACATTGCCGCTCCTCATGGACGAGCGTTAGAAGAATCTTTTTTTGTTTATAAAGAAGACGTAGAGTTATGTTGGCGCGCGAATGATCGCGGGTGGCGATTTAAGTATGAGCCAGAGGCCATTGCATATCATGACCGAGGATGGAAACCTAGAGAAAGTCCATTCTCGCGGTTAGCAAGCGAGCATTCACTTGCGAATCAATTTGCGATTCTCATTCGTCATGGCTCGGCTTTTTCCTTGGTACTATGGTTATCTATCGTAGTGGAATCCGTGAGATTAGGCGTGATGGCACTGAAACACCCGTCTTCGGCCAAAATTGTTCTATCTCTTATCACGAGTCAGTTTCGTCATCATGTAACTTTTCGTAGAGAATGGAAGAAAAGTGGTAGAATGAGTAAGGAGCGACATCATGATCTCGATCGTTATTGTCACTTATAACTCGCTGGCAGTTTTGCCGAACTGTATGGAAGCTTTGGAGCGTGCTCAAGGAGCTGCCAACTTCGACGTGATTGTGGTGGATAATGCATCTAGCGATGATACGCGCGATTGGCTACAATCGTATGTGCAAATTCAGGGCTCCTCTTTTGCTCGCATCCTGACGATAGATCTTGATGAAAATCACGGATTCGCATACGCTAATAATCGCGGCCTGGAGCAAGCACATGGGGAATATTTCTTATTGCTCAATCCAGATACCGAAGTTGGACCGCTAGCTATTCAAAATGTCGCTCAGCAAATGTCCCGGGACACTCGTATAGGGGTAGCAACCTGTCGTCTATTTTTAAAAGATGGCAAGTTCGATCGAGCTTGCAGACGTGCATTTCCAACCCTATGGAACAGTTTTACCCGTTTATCTGGGCTGTCTTTGCTCTTTCCAAGATCGCGCCTGTTTGCTGGCTACAATCTCACGTTTCTAGATGATAGTCAATGCTATGAAGTAGACTGTGTTAGTGGCGCATTTCTTATGACTACACAAGCTGTTTATGAACAAGTCGGTGGACTCGATGAAGACTTTTTCATGTATGGGGAAGACATTGATTGGTGCTATCGAATTAAGCAACAAGGCTATAAGGTTTGGTATGAAGGGACTGTAAGCACACTTCATCTAAAAGGTGCTAATGGTGGCAAACATTCGAAGGAGTCTTTGCGAAGTTTTTATGATACCATGCTGTTGTATTATCAGAAGCATCATATGGACAAATACCCCAAAGTTTTTGAGCTTTATTTGAGAATTTCCTTGTCTTTTATGTACCATCTCCACCCCAAATATAAAATTTAATTGATATACATGCTAGGTAGAACGAAATTCTAAAGGGGCATGACCGTGTTTAAATCGTTCATGAATAAAAGGATATGGATATTGGTCCTTGCCTCTTGTAAACAAATGGGCATTCTATTAACGTTACAAAGAATATGGCGTAAACTTGTTCACGATAGCGATTGTACTGCCAGATACCATGAGAATGTAATTATAAGGGAACAAACCGCTTTGTTATCCTCTAACTTTTACGCTATAAGCGAAGATATTGTTTCTATTATTATGCCATGTCTCAATACAGACCCCATGCAGTTTCATCTTGCGGTGAGATCAGTTTTAAGGCAGACGGATCCTCGATGGGAATTGATCATAGTTGATGATGGATCCACGTACCAACCGTTTTTAGATGAAATAGCAAAAGTTAAGACGTCATCTGAAAAAATTATGGTTTTACGCAGACAATTACCGGGGGGTATTTCTAAGAGTACCAATTTCGGTATTGAAGTTGCCAAAGGATCCTATATCGGTTTTCTTGATCATGATGATGAACTATCTCCGGATGCCATAGAGCGCGTTATGAACTGCATCATCCAGAAGCAACCTTCATTAATCTATTCGGATGAAGATAAGATAGATGGATGCGGACAGTATTGCGAACCATTTTATAAACCGGATTGGTCACCTGCCTTGCTCGATTGCTGTAATTACGTTACTCACTTCTCAGTTTATAGACGGGAGATAGGTGATGCAGTTGGCTGGCTTCGATCAGAATACGATGGGAGTCAAGATTATGATTTGGTTTTAAGAGTGGCCGAGGTAACCCAAAATATAGAGCATTTACCTTACGTGCTATACCATTGGAGGAAAACTCGCGGGTCTACGTCTGAAAGTGGATTCGCCAAACCCTATGCTATTCGGGCTGGTCTTCATGCCTTAACCGATAGCACAGGACGAAGAGCACTGCTTTCAAAGGTCGAAAATATCGACTTTATTCCCGGACATTACAAAACAACAAATGGAATTCTAGATTTAAATGGTACTTCACTGCACATTATCGTTCATCTTGGTCAATTGACACCGGAAATGGATCGCCTGTATTCGATAACCTATATCCAGGAGGATGACGATTTTACAGTGGTAAAGGTTCTTGCTCAGATTATAAAAGAAAGCTCTAGTGACTATGTGTTGTTTATCCATCACCCTAGATCAAGTGCCATAAGCAATAGTAAAGTTGGTAGCCTTTTGTCTTTCGCAAAAAGGCCAGGCGTCGGAGTGGTGGGCGTAACGGTGTTAAATGAAAGGGGAAAGATTCATTCGTCGGGTTATTGTCAAGTCGATAAGCAGTTAATAGCATATGGTCAAAATCACAATCCAAATAACATCGGATACTTTGGTTCCTTAGTTGATGATAGAAATGTCTCGTCAGTTGGAGCTGAGCTATGGGTAGCCAATCGAAATAGGTTGTTACATGCGATGAACCATATGGAGTCGCTTCATTATCAAGAAAAATATTCCATTCAGGCATGGCTTGACTTGGTTTGTATGTTCCTGTTTTCGCAAGGGCTGAGAACAGTGGTACGTAGCCAAGTTACTTTCAAACCCTTGAATGTCTACAGTGAACATTATATGGATTTTAAAGAAATTCTGGATTATCAGGGTTGGTCCGAATGTAGATACGGGCGCATAACTTCGGCGAAGGAGGCATTAGAGATATGTCCAAAGATCTGCTGATAAAGAAACCTATATTTTCCAGTACTGCACTTCGGGATTTACTGTTTAATTTAATTTCTCGCGATCTTAAACTGAAGTACCAAGGATCCATTCTTGGGTTTCTATGGTCGTTGGTAAATCCGCTCATGACCCTAGTTATTTACAGTTGGGTATTTTTGGTATTGATGAAATCGTCGATTCCCCATTTCCCCATTTTTTTAATGGCTGGAATTCTACCGTGGAATTTTTTTGCGAATGCAACCATGAGTAGCGTTGATGCCTTTACTGGCAATGCATCATTAATAAAGAAAGTCCCTATTCCTAAAACGATCTTTATTGGTTCGTTGATAGGATTTAACCTCGTCATTTTTGTAATGGTGCTTGCCATAGTACTTGTGGCTATGCCGATTTTTTCTGTACCCTATACATTTAGGCTATTATTGATCATACCAGGATTGATAGCGGAAATTGCCTTGCTTATTGGCTTGTCGTTAACTGTATCTACTTTAAATGTCTTATTTCACGATACAGCACATATTCTTGAAATTTTACTTATGGCGTGGTTTTGGGTTACACCGATAACCTATCAAATGTCTTTTGTTCCGCAGAGGTTTGACTGGTTGCTGGAGTTAAACCCTATGACGTTCATTATTAATATTTTTCAAATGGCTATTCTTGGTACAGGATTTCATGCTTCATTTTATATAGGACTTATTGAAATATTCTTCGTAATGGCAATTGGGATCTGGCTATATAGGAAGTATCGTTATGATATGGTGGAATGGATCTAGGGGGAACTGCATTGGAGACAGCTATCACCGTTGAACGGATTACAAAAGTTTTTAATTTAACTGCAGATCGTAGACGGTCATTAAAAGGGACGGTCATTCGGTTTCTTAAGGGTGAAAAGAAGGCACCAGACGTTTTGATTAAACCGCTCAATAATGTTTCCTTTTCTGTAAAGAGAGGTGAAGTTGTCGGTATCGTTGGAGAAAATGGTGTTGGTAAAAGCACACTCTTAAAGATTATAGCTGGAATTATTAAACCAACAAGTGGATCGATTGTCACTCATGGGCGAGTGGCCGGTCTATTGGAAATAGGACTAGGATTTCATCCAGACCTAACCGGACGAGAGAATGCCATATTATATGGTTCTATCTTAGGACTGCCTAAAAATCAGGTGAGTGACTCGTTGGACAAGATTGCTGAATTCGCAGAGCTTGAATCGTTTATGGAAGTTCCGCTTAAGAAATATTCGTCTGGAATGCAAATGAGACTAGGGTTCTCTGTAGCAATGACTGTTGATCCTGATATTTTATTGTTAGATGAAGTATTTTCTGTAGGGGATCAAAAATTTCAACAAAAATCATTTTCACGACTTGAGGGAATGATTCGAGACAATAAGGCGGTAGTGTTGGTTTCCCATGACCTAAACGTAATGCAACGTCTGTGTAACAAGGCTGTATTTCTCAGCAAGTCAGGTAAGACTATCGTTGGAAATGCAGATGAAGTTTTAAACATGTACGATTCTTATATGAAAACAGCTTCGGTGTAACTTTTTAGATTAGGAATTTCGTAATATCTATCGTAGCCCTTAAGTAAATGAAATTGCCATTACGTTCGAAGGAGAATATATAATGAGTCGAATTATCGATGTCGTTATCCTAACCATAAATGGGATATCCGATACTCAGGAGTGTATCAATGCTCTTTATGACGCTAATGACCAATCCCTTTTTAGGCTAATTGTGGTGGATCAAGGGTCGGGAGATGGTACGATTGATTATTTAAATAATTTAGAGAAGCGCAAACAAAATATGGTAATATTCCAATCGAACCTAAATTTGGGTTTTGGTCTAGGATGTAACAAAGGAGCTTCCCTGGGAAATTCAAAGTATATACTTTTCCTTAATAATGATGCTTTACTTCCAACTGATGGTCTAAAAAGAATGATTGCCGCTATGGAAGAAAACGAACTCGATGCGATGGGTCCCATGAGTAATGAAACAGGAGAGATTCAAAAGTATTGGGGACCTTATGATGTTGCCAAATATCAGAAAGAACGAGTACGTGTAGATGAATATCTATGCCAAGCATATGGAAACCAAACAGGATCGTTTCATCGTCTTGCAGGTTTTTGTATGATGGTAAGTCGAACTGCATTTGAAACCGTCAATGGTTTCTCTAACCAGTACGGTGTTGGGTATTATGAGGATGATGACTTATCGTATAGGTTGAGGGTAAATGGATATAAACTTGGAGTAGCCCCTGGGATCTTTGTACACCATCATGGCTCTAGAGCGTTTAAAAAGGCCGGCTTATCACCCAACAAATTAATTGTTAAAAATCGTTTAATCTTTCTACGTGAAACCTACTTTTCCTTTTTAACTAAACCTGGTAAATGTCACGACAAGGTTACTGTTATTATTGCAACGATGAATCGTCCCGATCAACTTAAAAATGCGATTCAATCAGTACTAGATCAAACTTATTCCGATATCGAGATTATAGTGGTTAATGACGGAGGAATAAGCCTAGAAGCAACTGTGGAATCATTCTCAGATAAGAGAATTATGCTATTTGAACTTGCTGATAACATGGGCAAATCGTTTGCACTTAATTATGCTGTCGAAAGAGCTAGTGGGGTATATATAGCCTATCTAGATGATGATGATTTATATTTTCCCCACCATTTACAAACTTTGGTTAATGCTATTACTATTTGTGATGCTGATTTTGTGTATTCGGATAGTGAGGTTAGAGTGATAAAGATAAATGGGAAAGAGGAAATTTCGTTTATTACAGATAATGAGTTCGACATTACGAAGATTGAATTTTCAAACTTTATACCCAATTTAGCCGTGTTACATAAGAACAATGCACAATATCGACACGATGACAGTCTCCGCACGATTGAAGATTGGGATTTTCTTAGAAAAGCAGCGCTGGAATGGGGTGCGGAATTTGTTCATGTTCCAATTTTGACACATGTGTTTTATGTGCGGGAAGATGCACAATCTAGAAATGGAGCCAGATATAAAAATCCAACGTTATATTTCGATACCCTTGCTCGAATTCGCACGAGAGGCGGGTGGTGGACTTATAAGTGCATTACCTCTGAGACGATTCGCGCTGATTCTCTTGAACTAGCGTCGGAGGGGCAAAAGCTAACAAAACTAAGTGAATCGTTAAAACTTAACAAATGGAATTCCCTTTCTCAAAATGCTCTATTAGAATTATATTACGATAGTTCGGTAAATAGCTTACCAGAGGGATTCAATAGGCGTTATATTACAGGATACCCAGCAACAATAAGAGAACTTAAAGCGGAAATGATGATAAGTTCATCTTCATATGATTTGGATCGAATACGACAATTAGGTGAGTTAGCTCTGCTGTATGCCCCAACTCCTTATGAAACTGCTTGGGTATATCGGGCTCTGTCCCGAGGTTATGCTAATGACGCAATAACATCGGAATTGTGTTATAAACGTGCGGCTTGGTTAATTGAATTGAGAAATTATGAAGTCGAACTAGCAGGATCTTGGGTGCGAAGATACAATAGATTTGTAAATAAATATAAAAGTGAGGGAATACGCGGAATCGTAAAAACAATTCTAAAAAGATTTAGGATTGGCGGTATGAGTTAATTTTTGACCTCTCAGAAAACGAACTAGGTAAAGGCCCTTGTCGAATTACACATGGCCCTATTCTCTCATAGTGTAATTAACCTACTCTGTAACCGGAAAAATACGGGGCATATCATGAATTGAAAACTTTTAAATTCGTCTGGTGCACATGTGCTTGATAATGGTTTCAAGATAATCTTAAATCAAATCTGCTATTATACATGGTGAGAGGATTTATAGGTTTCATACACAAGGGGGACATAATTTGAAACGGACACTGTCGAGTATTGCTTCGGCATTTTTATTGCTCGGTGCGCTTGCTCCTTCCGCTTTTGCTGCTTCAACGTCAGCAGTATCGTATACGGATATAAACGGAAACTTTGCACAGCAAGATATTTTATCATTGTCGCAAAAAGGGTTTATTCACGGATATAGCAATGGGACATTTCGCCCAAATGATCTAGTAACACGAGGTCAGTTTTTAGCGTATTTCTTGAATGTTGTTCATACTTTTACTGGTGTAAAACCTGTCGCCCACTCTCAATTTTATGCGGATATTCCGCCTCATAATTGGGATTACAACTATGTAGGCGCTGCCCAAGCGCAGGGTTGGATCAATCCACCTTGGATCGGGGTTAAAATAGGCGGTCGCTTCAATGAGAATTATCAGGCTTCATGGGGTGATGCAGCTTCATTCTTTGTTTCCATGTTGCAAAGCTCACAGCATGCACCTAACATGCATGGCAAAGCCCCTCTTGCTTGGGCTAAGTCAATTGGATTATTCAATGGTATCCCTAGTACGCAAAATCAGATCTATCTGAACCGTGCAAGTGCCTCAGTGGTTCTCATTAACATACTAAATTATGTTAATGGGCTGCAAAATCCAGCAGGACAAGGGACAGGTACTGGAACTAGTTCGGGAGGTTCTGGCTCTGGAACATCACAGGTTCCAGCTGGCGCCACTCTAACACTGAGCGGTGGATCCACCATTCAGAGCAATTCTACTGAACAATTAACTTTAGTTATGAAAGATGGATCGGGTAACATCTACAACTATGGTAATGACACGGTAACGTATTCTACAGGTAGCCCGTCGGCGTTCGTTAGCCCATCCGGGATATTGGTTGCGACGCAACCCGGTACATATCAAGTGTCAGCAACCGTTGACGGTGTCACATCCAATACGCTCTCGGTCACCGTTGTAGGATCAGCGGCTGGATTGAAAATCACTGCAGCAGCACCGTCATTGGTTGTCGGAGGGACAGCCACAGATACTGTTACAGCGACTGTGGTCGATGCAAATGGCAATCCAGTTACTAATCTTAATGGAACCGTGGAATTTAAGGATACGAATGCACAACTCGTAACATCAGCCGGAGCAACGACGAATGATCTTACAGGAGTTCAGGTTGTTAATGGTCAAGCAACCGTGAATGTGCGTGCAAATACCGTTCTTGGTAGTACAGATACCATCACGGTAACCAACCTTGTACAGTCTGGATCAAATACCATTGTTACAGGTGCTACAGGAGTAGCGACAGCCTCACTCACCGTAACACAAGTACAACAGATTGCCACATCCATTAAGGTGGTACCAACTTCTTCGACGCTTGAAAATAATGTATCAAGTGAAGATGGTTTCACCATTCAAGTGCTAGACCAAGATGGGCAGCCTATGCTAACAGGTTCTTATCCCATCACATTAAATGTCGCTGGCGCTGGGAAACTAGATTCTGGAACGCCTGCCTCAACTTATTATGTAGGTAACGGGAATGCTTCGAATGTAATTCAGGGAAATATATGGTCGGAACAAGGTGTCAGTGGGGCTATCACTGTTGTGGCTGCTTCTCCGGGGTTGCAAACAGGATCTGCTGCGATACAGGCAGTTACAGTAGGAAGCCCGGCAGCTCTACGCTTGGCCGTAGATTCGAATTCAAGCAGTAGTTTTGTGGCTGGAACAACAGGATCTACTTTCGATTTGTCTGCTGTAGATGCAAGTGGTAATCCTGTGACAGATACCGCCAACCCTTCATATAGTGCGACAATTTGGCAAGGTGCAAACCAAATAACCTCAGGTGTCAGTGCCCAGGCTATTGGCAACAAGGTAATTGTATCAGGGACAACGGCAGGCACGTATACGTTGAAAGTAACGTCAAGTGATAATTTGAACCCTGCCACAACCTCATTTACCATTACCGCAGCGACTCCATCGAAGGCAGTCATTACTTCGCCAAGTTCTGCACTTGATTTACCAGTGAATGCCGATACTACGGTGATTCAAGCACAATTGCAAGATGCCTATGGTAATCCTGTAAATGTTGCGGGTATCCCAGTAGAATTTGTTGCCGTTACAAAAGCAGGGACGGATACGGCAAATATTGGCGGTTCAGTCAGTGGAACCGTTACGGCAGACACCAATGCAAACGGTCAGGTATCTATTAATTTCATCGGAACACAGAGATTGGGGGATGCTTGGACGGTTGGTATCGACAAAGTAAATAATGTCGCCATTCCTGTAGTCTCGACACAGATCAACATGGTACAGGAAGTTCCGTCGGCGATGCAGGTTGGTCTACAAGACATTCTGACCTTTGGCTCAAATAATGCTATGTACTTGCATAGCACATCATACGCACAGGCCGGTGACACAGTTCAAGTCGCAATAAGTGCGCTGGATTCCTATGGACATCCGAGTTCCAATGGTGACTTGCTACAGATTACATTGCCAGCAGGTTTTAGTAATCCTATCGGACTGAACCCAACATCACAAAGTAACGTATATACGGCAACTCTTCCTTCATCAGGAACATTGATCTTCACTGCAACGGCATCGCAAGCTGGTGTCTACGCACTACAGGTTGCAGATTTAAGTGTACCAGGGCAAAATCTGATGGGAACACAGACGATGACCATCGTTCCTGGAACTGCGGTAAAGGCAGCGCTCTTTGATCAGGTAGGCGAGATCACTCCGATAAACCCTGTCTCCGTAACAGGCAATACGCCGGTTCTTGTTTGGCTGAAGCCAGTAGATGCCGAAGGTAATCCGGTGAATGAAGGAGTGACTGCTCAAACCTTCACCTTAGGTGACACTGGTGCCAATGGACAGTTTCGTCTCGCTTCTGCGACTGGGGTCAATGTTACCTCTGTACAGATCCCCGCAGGTCAAGCCGCTGTATCGGTTTATTATGTTAATGCGAATACGGGTAATTACGTTTTAACCGCCTCAAATTAAACGAATTTACGTACATTCCTATGGAGTGGGCCATAAGTAAAGGCCCACTCCATGACTTACGTAAGGCGTGTGGAGGGGTGTTATGAAAGTCTTAATTACCGGTGCTCAAGGAATGCTCGGTGCAGATTTGCTGCGGGCGTTTGCGAAGGCCGATGTGGTCGATGTGCCTAGAACACTGCTCGACATTACGCAGGCGAAAGCCGTATCTGCTCTTATACATAAGGAACGCCCTGACGTCATTATCAACGCCGCTGCCTATACGAATGTCGATGGCTGTGAAACCCACATAGACGATGCCTATCGCGTCAATGCGATCGGTGCGCGTAACCTAGCGATAGCAGCACAAGAGGTGGGTGCCGCGGTCGTGCATTTCAGTACCGACTATGTGTTTTCAGGCGATACACCTGAGCCTCGGCGAGAGTTTGACCCCGTTGCTCCTACGAGTGTCTATGGAAAATCAAAGCTAGCAGGCGAGCAACTGGTGCAAGCGCTTTGTCCGCGTCACTATATCATTCGCACATCATGGCTCTATGGACCCCACGGTAAGAACTTTGTCAGCACGATGCTACAATTGGGTGAGAAAAATGGCACTGTGCGCGTCGTGGACGATCAGATTGGATCACCTACATGCACCGTGGATTTGGCGCATGCTGTGGAACATCTCGTTGCAACGTCATACTATGGAGTCTATCATCTATCCAATAGCGGCACCTGTTCATGGCATCAATTTGCCATAGACATCTTTCAAGCAACTGGCATGGATGTCACGGTTGAAGCTATCTCTTCGGATATGCTTGATCGTCCTGCAAAGAGGCCGTCTTACTCTGTTCTTGACAACCAGATGTGGCGGTTAAGTGGGTTTGCACCCTTGCGATCCTATAAAGAAGCGTTACAAGATTATATACAAGAGTACAAGTCCCAGTCTGGAGGTGCTTTATGAAAGCACTCATTCTAAGTGGTGGAACGGGTTCCCGCCTGCGTCCTTTGACGTACACAGGAGCTAAGCAATTGATCCCGGTCGCCAATAAACCGATTCTCTTTTATGCGATCGAAGCGATCCGTGACGCGGGTATTCATGAGATTGGTATCATCGTAGGTGATACGCGCGAAGAAGTGAAGCGTGCTGTGGGCGATGGTTCACCTTGGGGTGTCAAGGTCACCTACATCGAACAAGATGCCCCGCGCGGCCTTGCCCACGCTGTGAAGATCTCGGCGGGTTTTGTCGGTGACGATGACTTTCTGATGTTTTTAGGTGACAACTTAGTGCGCGATGGCGTGTCCGCATTTGTCCATCAGTTTCGCACAAGGAATCCTAACTCATTGATCCTCCTGAGCCGCGTCCCGGATCCACAACGCTTTGGTGTCGCAGAACTTGAAAATGGTCGCGTCGTGCGTTTGATTGAAAAACCTGATGTGCCGCCAAGTGATCTTGCCCTCGTCGGCGTCTACTTATTTGATAAAAATATTTTTACAGCTGTCAATGCGATTAAGCCCTCGCGGCGCAATGAGCTGGAAATTACCGATGCGATTCAGTATCTCGTTGACCATGAATTTGTGGTAGATTCCCATGTAATTGAAGGTTGGTGGAAAGACACTGGAAAACCTGAGGATGTTCTTGAAGCCAATCGCATGATGTTAGAATATATCGATAGCGATGTTCGTGGTACGGTGGATGAAGAATCTCAGATTTTTGGGCGCGCTGTGGTTGCGCCTGACGCTGAGATTATCAACAGTATCATTCGGGGACCTGTGATGATCGGGCAGGGAGCCAGAATTGTGGATAGCTATATCGGACCGTTTACCGCGATCAGCGAACGCGTGCAGGTTTTAGGCAGCGAAGTAGAAAATAGTATCGTTTTACAAGATACGATTATCGATCAGATTCCTACGCGCATTGATAGTAGCTTGATCGGCAAGAATGTTCGCATTGCGCGGATCGCTGATCGTCCTAAAGCCTTGAATTTTGTCCTTGGGGACAACAGTCGGGCAGACGTACAATAATCGTAGTTGATGAAAGGGTGACATCATTGATTCAAGATGTTGTTGTTAAAAAGTTGGTTCGACATTGTGACAACCGTGGTTTTTTTATGGAAGTACTGCGTGATGATGACGAATTGCTCAAGCGCTTTGGCCAGGCCTCTTTGTCCAAATCCTATCCTGGTGTGATTAAAGCATTTCATTATCACGAGAAGCAAGATGATCTGTGGTTTTTCCCAGTGGGCAATGCCCAAGTTGTCCTTCACGATCTTCGTCAAGATTCCCCTACGTTTGGTGAGACCAACACCTTTTATATGGGGGAAGACAATCCAATCCTGCTCGTGATTCCGATCGGTGTTGCGCATGGTTATCGTGTCCTTGGACAGGAACCTGCGGTGATTATGTATTTTACGACGATGTCCTATGATCCAAAAGATCCGGATGAAAAACGCATCGAATGGGACGATCCACAAATCGGCTATGACTGGACGACGAAAAATCGATGAGGGGTTTTGCCTGTGTTTGATGTACTGTTAGTTACAGGTGGCGCAGGGTTCATTGGATCGAATTTTATCCGTTACATGCTTTTGCGACATGAGCATTTACGAATTATCAATCTTGATAAATTAACTTATGCGGCCAATCTGGATAATCTTGCGGGAATTACCCACGCCTCCCGTTATGAATTTGTACAGGGCGATATCTGCGATGATAAGTTGGTGGATCAACTTATGGCAAAGGTGAACGGCGTTGTTCATTTTGCAGCAGAATCGCATGTGGATCGAAGTATCACCGATCCTGGCGTTTTTGCACACACCAATGTCGTTGGAACGCAAGTCCTGCTTGAAGCTGCACGCCGCCATAACGTGATTCGCTATCTGCAAGTATCAACGGACGAAGTCTACGGCACACTTGGTGCCACAGGGTACTTTACAGAACAGACTCCACTTGCGCCCAACAGTCCCTATTCGGCCAGTAAAGCATCGGCTGATTTATTTGTACGCGCATACCACGAAACGTATGGTCTTCCTGTCGTTATTACGCGCTGTTCCAATAATTATGGTTCCTATCAGCATGATGAAAAACTGATTCCTACCTTAATTCGAAAAGCCCTGCGTAACGAACCGCTTCCGATCTATGGCGATGGGGAAAATGTTCGGGACTGGTTGCACGTAGAGGATCACTGTGCAGCAATTGACTTAGTTTTGTATGAGGGGCGCATCGGTGAAGTGTACAATGTCGGGGGGCACAATGAATGGTCTAACATTGACATTGCGCGTCTTGTACTTAAAGAGTTGGGGAAACCAGACTCTCTGATATCGTACGTGGAAGATCGCCTGGGACATGATCGGCGGTACGCAATCGATCCAGTGAAACTTCAGGGCGAGCTAGGGTGGCAACCTCGCTGGAACTTTGAGACGGGAATCAAGCAAGTAATGGCGTATTATGTAAAACGTTACTCGGGTTGATCACAGGATGCAATGACATAAAAAGAGCTGTGCCAAAAGGTTATTACTAAACTTTGGCACAGCCTTTTTGCTGGTTAAAAACTCAATTCACCGTGACAGCCTCGACAATTTGAGGCGCTGTGGGATTGGAGATGTCAGTGATCGAAAGCGTTGCGA
>DAHWJX010000171.1:0-22416 GCA_027343965.1 Caryophanales bacterium
TTCAGATACGCAAAAGGAGCATACTATCCGTCAGTGGCTTTTGCAAAGTTTTGCACCAGATCAAGCGGAATTTTTGTTGCACCATGTTGCATGGGAAGAACTTGAGTTAGTAACACGAACTGGGTTGCGTTTTCAAGATGCAGTTATTGATGCGACATATTATCCTTTTGATGAAAATCGTCAGAATCAACTTGGTGAGCGACGTGTAGGCCTTGGTGTCATGGGCTTGCATGACTTGCTTATCTACTGTGGAATTCGCTATGGTTCGCAAGAATCAGTTGCCTTTATCAACGTTTTGATGGGTATGATGGCGGAGTGGTGTTATCTTGAGTCGGTTGAATTAGCGAAGGAGAAGGGGCCATTTCCTAAGTTCGATGCGGATGCCTTTTTACAATCAGGCTATATGCAACACATGGCAGCACATAGGCCGCACGTGGTTGAATTGATCCGCAAGCACGGAGTACGCAACGTCACGACGATGACGATCGCTCCGACAGGGACAACGGGAACGATGGTAGGTTGTTCTACTGGGTGCGAACCGTATTATGCATGGTCGTATTATCGTAATTCACGGCTTGGGATGTTTGAAGAAAGCGCTGAAATTTTGATGCGTTACCGAGAAACGCATGGCGATGAACCGTTACCAGCGTATTTTGTGACCAGCATGGACTTAGTGCCTGAAGAGCACGTACGGGTACAAGCTGCTTTACAAAACTGGATTGACAGCAGTATTTCCAAAACGTGCAATGCACCAAATTCCTACAGCGTACAAGACACACTCGAATTGTATGACCTTGCGTATGATCTTGGCTGCAAAGGTGTGACGATTTATCGGGATGGATCCCGTTCAGAACAAGTGTTAACTTTGTCGAACCCAGATGAAGACGCAGCATCGGAACAAGAGGCTGCCGTTTCTTCACAGGAACACTTGATGAGTGGGGCAGCAGCGCATACCGTACAAGAAACGGTCTATCAAAAACGTAAGCGCCCAGCTGTGTTATATGGTGCCACGTATGAAAAAGAGACACCTCTTGGGACGGCGTTTATTACGATCAACGATGATCGCAACGAACCGTTAGCTCGTGAAGTGTTTGTCAATATCGGTAAAGCAGGTTCTGATGTGTATGCGGCGAATGAAGCTTTGGGACGCGCTATTACGCTCTATCTGATGGATTCACGAAATCCTGATAAGGAAGCAGTCCTTGTCAAACATTTTAGCGGCATTGGTGGTCAAAGCTCTGTGGGTTTTGGTGAACGTCGAATCACCAGTGTTCCTGACGCCATCGCCAAATCTTTGATTGAGCATGCGGAGACGTTCCCAATGCGTCAAATCCATGATAAAGTGTGGTCAGCAACTGATCAGGTAAGCGTAAGTTTGGATACTCTACATGCGACGCAAAATGAACGCACGCAAGCCTTGCATGATGCAGAGATTGGGCGCGACTTGTGCCCGCAATGTCATCAACTTTCCCTCGTTCGTCATGGTGGATGTAATGAATGTGAAGCATGTGGCTATAGTAAATGTTAGGTAAAGACTAACAAGCAACAGCACACCCAAGTTAATGAGGGTGTGCTGTAGTTTTATTCTATACTGCCGCTGTTTCAGTAGACGGACCCCGTAACGGTAGTTGAAGTGTTCGGAGGTGAAGGCGGCTGAATACCGACCGTATACGTTCCACCTGATGCAGAGAAGAGCCACGCACCTTGTCCAGGTGGCAGGATAAAAGTACTAGAGTAGGGCTGACTGTACTGACCTGATGTTGGATCATAGGTATATGCAACATCACCTGCTTGTAGCGCAAGAGAAACAGCGGTGTCATAAGGATTACCGACCATACCCCACGTGTTTGCGCTGATCGTAGTGGATTCACTTAATGAAGATGGGGGGGTGATGGGTATCGTGGTGCTATTAGACGTATATACCCATATGCCATCAGCCACACTGTTGCCTGTGGATTGATAACTATGACCGTTCCAGTAATCGCTATAGACTTGATTTGTCTGCACATTTAGTGCGTTTAAAACACTTTGATCGACTAAATTCCAACCTGACGATAGCGTAATAGTACTTTGTCCACTGGGCTGGGAGGACGGAAGCGGATTGAGCCAATTTTGCCACCATCCATTATTCCAATTACTAGACGCACCTCCACCTCCGTCATCAGCAAAAGCAGGGGCGGCAACAAACGCCGTCAAACTGATTGAAGTAAGCAGTGTAACAAAGATCCATCTCATGCGTGTTTTCATGAATTATGCCTCCTAATCTACATATTAAGGATTGGATGGTGGTGCTGGTGGTGTGGGCGGTGTTAATGCAGTTGTCGTCGAGTTTGCTCCAGATGGCAGAGCAGGAGGCGTCGGCGTCTGTCCTCCTGAAACGGTACCTTTTGTCACTTCTTGCAAGGCGGAAAGATGTTGTTTGATTTTTCCATCCCATTTTTTAAACTTGCTATCCATTTTTTCAATGGCTTTGTTAAGCTTGCCAGTAGCTTTCATGAGTTGCTTGATCTCCTGTTTTGAAGCGGTGCCGCCTAAAGCATTGGTTAAGGATTGCACAATGGAAACCTGTTGTTGAACATCTCTAACAAAATTGCTTAGTGATTGTTGACTGTCGGCAAGAATATTTTTTAAAGAATTACGTTGTTCATTGCCATGTTGCTCACCATTATTATTTAGTGAATTTTTCAATTTTTCCGCATCTCTTACAAGTGCATTTGCAGCGACTTGCAACTGACTCATTGTTTTAGCACTTGATATGGCAGACAGATCGGTTTGCAAGTTACTCGTAACTTGTCTTGCTTTGGTAGAAACCGAAGTTCCACTCAATGTGGATACCGTAGTCAATGTAGATTTAGCTTGTAGAAGCAGTATTTGATAAGAGGATTCCTCCGATTGTTCTACTTTTTTTGCAACTTGAATCGTTTGATTGGCCCGAGCAATTACAATGCTTGCGCTGGGAGTTGGGGCGTCCGCAAATACCGGAGCGGTCGAGCTAAGTACCATAAGTACTCCAACTAATGCAACGGCACTTTTTTTGACCATATGCTATCATCCTTTTTTCATGTTACGATAAGTATCGCGGACGTAAAAATAAGCCCTTTCGGCGGTTCAGCCACCATAGCCAAGAGGCGTTAGGTCTGGAACTTTGCGTCCCTACTTTTCAGTAGGTTTGCCATTTATCGCTAGACTTATCGATTAACATTATTATATCCGATGTTGAGTAAAAGTCCAGAATTTTCTTATCCTACATTGAAAGTATAAAATAGAGCCGAAAGTTAATTCAGCTCTTTAAAGTATAATTCTACTAACCTAAAAGATTGATCTTCTGCCCTTTACCAGGCTCGATCCCATGATCTCCATCACCATCAGAGATTTTGCTGGACTGCGTAGTTTGCTGCTGTTGCTGAACTTGTTGCTGCAACATCCATTGCGACTGAACACCTGAACTTTGAACTCCTGAAACGGGCATTGTATCACTCCATTCTAAGTTACACTCTTTCGAGAGTACTCTTCAAACCTGTAGAAAAGCTGGTGACGATTTGTTGAATTGTTCATGGGTAAGAGGATGTCGTTCTATCTGGAAAAAGGACGATGCCTGTGAAAGGTGCTAAAATTCCAGTACAAGCCAAGCGAGTATTCAGTATTGCTGTTCCGGCGATCGGTGAAGCCTATCTACAGAATTTATTGGGCATCGTGGACGCTTTCTTTATTGCCAAATTAGGACTCATTGCGATTGATGCAGTGGGTGTAACAAACGTGTACAGTATGACCTACATTGGTGTATTTACGGCTGTATCAGCAGCATTGTCGGTATTTTTTGCGCGCGCAGTCGGTGCAAAAAATCTTCAACGCGGTCATTCTGTTGTTTGGCATGGATTTGTGATTGCATTTCTTCTCGGTCTCATTTTGTCCTTAACTTCTATATTTTTTGCTATACCACTATTGCACATCATGGGAGCCTATGGAGTGCTTCAAGATACGGCTTTCCCGTATTTTACAATTGTGCTGGGGATGTCACCACTGCTTGCGCTATTTACAGCACAATCTGCAGCATTTCGAGCTATTGGTCAAACCAGAACCCCGCTTCGCATTGCACTTGAAATGAACGTGTTACACTTAGTGATGGATTATTTTTTGATCTTTGGGTTGGGTTCGTTTCATGGATTTGGGATAAAGGGCGCAGCAATGGCAATGGTGTTGGCACGTCTATGCGCATTGATTCGTCTTTGGATAAAATCTCGCCGCGTTGATGAACTTGCTCTACATGTTGCAGACCTAAAACTATCGTCTCCGCTTATTTGGAGTATGACTAAATTTGCAGTCCCTGTTGTTTTGGAACGATTGTCTATGCGGCTTGGACAAGTAATCTATTTCAGTTTCATTGTTCGTATGGGTGTCGACGTCTATGCAACGCATAACATTGCAGGAACGCTCACTACATTTGCATCTGCCATTGGCACGGGCTTTGCTACCGCAACCAGCGCGACGATTGGACAGGCAATCGGGACTGGGAATGTGGCGAATATCAGGGTATACCGCTTTTGGAGTTATATTGAATCGGCAATTTCAATGACGACTGTCACAATCCTGATTTGTCTCTTCAGTCCGTGGCTTGGCTTGTTGTTTACCCGTAGTCCACAAGTTATTCATTTGCTTTTTACCATTCTTGCCATTGATGTATTTTCCCAACCGTTTTTGGCTGCTGTTACCGTTGATACATCTGCAATTCAAGCAGGTGGAAATAGTCGCTTCCCGATGATAACCACGATGCTTGGAATCTGGGGTATTCGCATACTCGGTGTGTATGTGTTTGCTTGGCACTTTGGATTTGGATTGAGAGCGGTTTGGGTGAGCATTGCTGTTGATAATGCACTTCGCTCTGGTTTGTTTCTATGGTATCGACGAACACGGAGTTTTGTTCAAACATTGGCTTAACAAAATAACCACGTCGTACGGCTTTGATTTCATGACTGGTCGATATGTCCAACTTTTTTCCTTTGTAAAATGATATAAGCGACGGCAAGCAGGGCGGGGAATGCGATACCCATAAAGATGGCGATGACAGGGTAGGTGACCATCATGAATTGCAATAAATGGGTACGTGATTGCGCCATAACTGTGGTCGCCACCATGATGATCGAAACGATCGCCAGGGAAAAAAATTTTATATTATTTTCTTTGACCAAGCGTGTCAAGGTGGTGATGGATGCGTAAGAAAAAACCGCTGCTCTAAGATACGCGCCGATGGTCCACAACACAATGCCGATAATATCCATGCGCGGGATGATGTTACGAATTTCTATATATTGAAGTTCAGCATTCGTCGGATAAGTAAACCGTTTTGCCAGGTATTCACCAAAAAGCATCACAGGTCCCGTTGTTGGTCCAATAAATAGGACCAATAGCAACAGTGAAAACCACAGTGACTGTCTAACGAGTTTATCTCTTCGCGCAATATGAGGTGCGATCGTCGTAAAGACGATGGTTTCAGCGATCATGGCGATGAAAATGACAGCACCTTGCCATACAGGGATAAAACCTTGGTCGAAGATAGGAAGGATCTCAGCCGGATCTTTGCCTATGATCCCGAGGAGGCTCGCACTGATCCCTAAGGTGATTAAAATGGGAAGCAAAAATTGCGTTGTTCGTGCAAGTACTTCAAGACCTGCGAAACTCACCCAAGCTAAGACGGCAAAAATCAGGAATAGCCAGACTTCCTGAGGTGTGGCGGGATAGATGAGATTAAGAAAGTCGATCAGGATACGAACGGTCACCGTACTAATTGTCAAAAAATACAGAAAATATAACATTGATAGGGGAATACCAAACCACGAACCCATCATGGTGACGGCAAATTCGGTTAACGTCTCATGCTGCTTCCATTGATTGAGTTTCGCGTGGAGCCAAAGGATCGCTAAGCTAATGGCCGAAGAAAGGACCAACGATAGCCATGTGTCTCTCCCCGCGTACGTCAAGGCTAGATGGACATAAACAAAATGACCAAAGGAATTAATAACTACGATCATCATGAAAAAATATTGGACGTTTGAAATAATTTTCGTGTCTTGTTGATGACTCATTGGATAAGCACCCACTTGGCAAGAGGTTGTAGGAGTTTTTGCAAAGGGTAAAAAACGTTGTATTCGGGTCCGTTCATGGTGATGATTTTGATGATCGCAAGTGTAAGTATGATCATCACAAGCATGATGTAGGTAACACGCGTTTTAAATGAAGCGTCCTGAAGCAAAAATTTCGCATCGACCAAAGTCATGGTAGAAAACAAAGCCATGACCCAGATGATGGTCATGAGCATCTTATTTTCCTCCTGAACGGGGTTTTTGTTGGTGCTCAAAAATCGGAGCACTTAAGTTGCCACTTCCGGGAAGGGCAATATCCACATAAATTTTTGGTGTGATTTTCGGAAAAACGTCATGCCAATGTGGCGCTAGTGCGTGCCACTGGTGTGGGAAATATTCATGAATTTTTTTACCGAATTGTAAGCAATCAGCATCGTATTTGTGCTGTAACGCGTTAATTGCAGTCGCAATCTGTCGGTAAATGTGCTGATGTAATTGATGTTGATAGAGAAGTTGATCTTCAATATGATCGAGATTCAGTGATGTGCCATTTTCAATAATTTGATTACTAAGTTTAACGTGAACCAACATGACCAACTTATGGTTTTGCAAGACAGGTGAAATCGACGACTGAGTGTGCGTTAAGACACTCGTAATGGTGCCTGAATACCCTGGCATTGCTATGGCATTCATGGCAAAACGCATATTGTTGGCTTGTTCATAAATGAGGTAAAACCCTGCCGTTTCTTCTTTCGTTAGCCAGCCAACCATACGGTCTCGTCGAAAAACAGCTACATTATCCATCGTAAATGGGATTTGATTTGGTGCAGGTTTTTTTGTTATTGGAGCAATTCCCATAGCGTACGGATCGCCTCCGTCCGTCATCAATTTGATAAATTGTACAAGGTTAGTTGCTACAAAGGAGCGGCTTTCTTCCAGTTCTAATATGGCATCGGCAGGAATCCTATTTAACGGGTAATTCAATTTTAAAATGTCTAGACCTCGGCCGTGATGAGCAACCACTAAAATCGAGCGCAGACGTCCAGATGGATTTCTGGTCATTTCGTCGAGCAATTCAGAGATGCCTTTTGCGGCATAAGGTTCACCCAGTATAATCACTCGTCTATCCTCAAGAAAAAATCGCCGAGACAGCCGTTTTACGATGGGCAATAAGGCACTGCCAGGCGAGGGTCCTGTGTCCGACTCAGTGATGAAAGCCCCTTGACTGCCTCCCGAAGGAACGCCTGATTGACTTTGGCCCCCTAGCAGTAGCGCAGGAACAACAATTTGAACAGAGGCCAAAACCGAATGACCCCGTTGTATTTTTGCAGGTGATTTTTGAGGTGCCAAATCACAGGCTGATGCTGTCACGATAGCTAATTGATTGATCTCCGTAGAGTCCCAACAGCCTGTGCAAAGGAGCAAGAGACCACAAGCCGCTCCCCATAATACAAGCGACTTGACCACGTTAAGGTCGCTCCTCTTGGTTTTGTGTGGGTTGACGATGATGAGGATAGCCAGCAGAGGTTTGCCGTTTTTTATTTTTTTTGCTGGTTTGTAAAGGTCGATCCATCATAGCCCAGTGTGGTGCTCTTGCCAGTGTGTCCTTTAATCCTGAGGGTTGAAAAGGTGAGATAGGTTCTAAATAAGGCAATCCAAAAGAGCGTAAAGATGATAAATGTACGATGATCGCAATGAGGCCGATGATAAGTCCATAAATGCCTAGTGTCCCTGATAAGATGATGATCGGAAAACGCAACATACGAACGGCAATAGCGAAATTAAACCGCGGAACCGTAAATGAAGCGATTCCCGTAATAGCAACGATGATTACCATAGGAGCTGATACGATACCTGCTTGGACGGCGGCCTGCCCGATGACAAGTGCGCCGACGATACTGACCGCCTGCCCGATTGCTTTGGGTAAACGCACCCCAGCTTCGCGCAATGCTTCAAAGGTGATTTCCATAAAAAAAGCTTCGACCGCAGCAGGAAGCGGTGTGTTTTCGCGAGCGGCGGCGATAGAAATGAGCAGCGGCATAGGCAAAAATTCTTGGTGAAACGTTGATACAGCAACATACAGAGATGGCAAGGTCAAAGAGATCACTGCAAAAGCTATGCGTAACCAACGGATAAAGGTAGCAATAATATAGCGTTCATAATAATCTTCAGGCGAGGCGAGGGCACCCCATAAATTAACAGGCACGAGTAACGCAAATGGTGTTCCATCGATAAGAATGGCTACTCGGCCCTCTAATAACATGGCAGCCACGACATCGGGACGTTCCGTATTTTGTACTTGGGGGAAAGGTGAATAGGGGTTATCTTCAATCCATTCTTCAATATACCCAGACTCAAGGATGCCATCTGCGTCAATGCGCGAGAGCCTTTCTCGGACTTCCTGGATAAGCTTTTCATCGGCAATGGTTTCTAGATAGCACACCACAACATCTGTTTTCGTATAGCGGCCGATTTGCATCGACTCGGTTTTAAAGCTTGTGGTGCGCAATCGCCGTCTGACCATAGCCACAGAAGCCCCTACACTTTCGATAAATCCTTCGCGTGGACCGCGGATCACTGATTCAGTACCTGGCTCGTTGACCGAGCGTTGGGGCCACCCCGCGACCCCAAATACTAAGGACACTTTCAACCCCTCAAGAAATAAGACCGCTTTGCCCTCAAGCGCTGCCTCCACTGCATCCGTATACGTGTTGACGGAAGTGACGTTAGCCGCATGCACACCAATTCGTTCAATGAGATCCATATCCTCAGGTGTTACACCTAAGGTGGCTCTATCAATCATAAGTGGTTCGATCACATCTTGTTCTACTTGCTTTTTGTCAATAAGACCGTCAACATACAGCAACGCTGCATCCGTCGTGTGAAACAACGTGAATCGCCGAATAACGATATCTGAGCAATGCGTAAAAACTACCCGTACGTACTCCAGGCTATCGTCGAGGTTGGGTGACAACTTAATGTCACATACGTTTTGATCCGCCATACCTTACTCCTTTACATGGTAAATTCTTCTGTTCTATGTAGTATCGTAAAGGTAGGCAAGAATTATGTAAGCCCAGGAGGTCACAACTCATGGTATGATGAAGGAAATTGCGCGGTGACAGCAAGAAAGGCGGGATTTTCGCGCTATGGAATATCTGTCGTATAGTAGACTAACGTTGTATGACACCTGTGGCTTGCGATTTTTTTATGAATACGTGGAAAAACGACAACCCATAGATGAAGTACCCACTTATCATGCTTCCTTTGGGAAACTTCTTCATACCTTATACGAAGAGCACGCTGTATCGAACGGAATGCACAGTTTTGATCAATTGAAGGCACGTTTTGACGAACAATTTCCGACAATCGTTTCCGAATTTGCATCGCGTGATGATGCGGTACAATTTTATAAGAGAGGGGTTCAGGCGATTTGGCGTTTTAGCCGCTATAGGATTGATGGCGTGGTTGCTTCGGAAAAGGAATTTTTACTTGATATTGCGCCCGGTATACCGCCTGTGAAGGGATTTATCGATCGTGTCTTAGACGTGCCAGCGTATGGATATGTCGTCGCTGATCTGAAGACGGGTAGAGTTTTTTCCGCGACAGATAAGAAAAAAATGCGCCAGTTGGTTTTGTACTCATCAGCATGCGAAGATCTTTACGGTATGCCAGCGCATGATGGTTACTTTGATTTTGTCGTCCATGGTGGACGAGCCTGGGTGACAATCACAGATACAGAGCGTCAACAAGCAAAAGAGTGGGTTATTCAGAAGTGGCAACAGATACTTGATGAACAGTTTTATCCACGATATATCCGGAATTTCTGTAGTCAGTATTGTCCTTTTCGTTCGGTGTGCCCAGAATATCAAGAGCGAACCTTGGCTGTGTAAGTCTACGAGTGCATCATGCATTATGTGAAAGGCGCGAATCATCGCGCCTCAAGATGACCATGGGCAAACGTTTCATCAAGGACTTGGTTGCAACTGACGCATACATAGTGATAAGAAACTGCATGGGTTTGCGCAGGAATATGCATACCCTTTGTCACAACAACACTGCCGTCAAGTTCGACAATTTTCTCCTCACGAAACAGATGCCCATTGCAATGCGGACAAGCAATGGATTGACTGGGACCCGCCATGGTGTATTCCTCCTTTTTATCTAACTTTGTCTAGTATAGCATGGAACGTAGGTCGAACTGACGTGCTATACTGAATTTTAGTGTGTCCACTATGTTAATTATGCTGTACGTGGCGCGTTCATGATGTAACGCTTTGCTGTCCCCTGATCATCTTCGTGTTAACGACATGACAAGGGTGCTGTCGGACCAGGAAGCGTGGAATTTTGACGAGTAACGATAGCTAGGTTGAGGTGCCAGTGATGGATCGTGGGATTAAGAATTGGATGTTGGTATCGATTGCCGTCGTTTTGGTGGAACTCGGTAGTTTCATTGGCGCTCGCTGGGGATGGCGAACCGTGGAACTCGTTCTCGATACGATGGCAGCTATCGTTGTTATCATTGCGGCTATTCGCTGGATACTGGAAAAGTTGAAAAAATGATTGACTGTTCAGTCGAAAAGAGGTACTTTGATTGTCAGAGGTATCGCCAGAACGATTGGAAGAAGTCGCTGTGATCAGAGTTTCGAATCCTCCGATGAAATGTCCTTAATGCAGTGATTTTTGAAGCCCTGCACGAGGCATTTGAAAATGATCGTGTCGCAAGAGACATGGCATAGCATATGCATAAGATCATGGGTGCTATTGCCGACTTGATGAAACCCACGATTGCAGCTTTGCACGGGTATGTGCTTGGAGGCGGTCTGGAATTGGCACTTGCTTTTTGCTAACGTTTTTTAGACGAAAGGCAGTCAGAAAAGTATCACGGCATTTTTAGACAAACGCAAGGCACGGTTTTGCATCGATAAGAGCCGCCTAACTTCGTCTTCGAGGCGGCGATCAACTCCAGTCCGGGGAGCGAATCGACATGCCTTATGCCCATTTGGATGCCCATCTGCGTCAAAGTGCCCGTACGTACCCAGAAGCGTATGCGTACTCCTTTCTTGGTAATGAGGTAACCTATCAAGAGCTTGATTATCATGTTTCCCATGTTAGCGCTTTCTTATCCTCATTGGGGTTTCATCATGGTGATGGCATGGCACTCATTTTACCGAATTGCGATGCATTTCTTACGTTGTATCACGGTGCACTGCGGCTCGGGATGTACTGCGTCCCCATTAATCCTGCGTATACGGTGCAGGAACTGTTTTATCTCATTGAAGACAGTGATGTCAAAGTTATTGTTGCGCCGCATCAAATGGCTAAACTTGCAGATGACTTGTTTGCAAAATGGCCCGATAAAATTCTTATTGTTGTTGGTGAACTTGACCAACCTGCTACGCATTCCCGAGTTATCTCGTATGAGACGATGATGAAACGCCAGGATATCCCGCCTTTTACGATCGATGAACAATTTGATACCGAGGATATCGCTGTTGTTCTCTATACTTCAGGTACCACGGGACGACCTAAGGGGGCAATGCTCTCTCATCGCAACTTGGCATCCAATGCCGATGTTATCGGCGATCATATGATGTACACGAAAGAAGATAACATACTGGTTGTTTTACCAATGTTCCACGTATTTTCATTAACTGTGTGCTTAAATGCTGCTATTTATCGCGGTGCACACATGATAATTCAGCCTCGTTTTAGCCCCTTAGATGCACTTAAAACGATCGAACAACAAAAAATCACCATTTTTGCTGGTGTACCGACGATGTATAATTTCATGTTGCAAGTGGGTCAGGGACAGACGTTTGATTTGCATTCTCTTCGTTACTGCATTTCTGGCGGTGCAGCGATGCCAGTCGCTTTGCTGACAGCATTTGAAAAGCATTTTGGCGTTACTGTGTTAGAAGGCTATGGTCTATCGGAAGCATCCCCAGTTACAAGCTTTGCACCAGTCGATGGTAGGATGCGAAAGTTAGGGTCAATCGGGGTAAGTTTACCAGGCGTAGAGCAAAAAATCGTTGATCTGGAAGATCAGGAAGTACCTCCTTTGATTGTCGGTGAACTCGTGGTGCGCGGACCAAACGTCATGAAAGGGTATTGGCATCGTGATGAGGATACGGCGGTGGCCATGCGTGGTGGGTGGCTTCATACTGGCGATCTAGCGAAAATGGATGAGGAAGGCTATTTTTACATTGTTGATCGCAAGAAAGATATGATCATTGTGGGAGGATTTAATGTTTACCCTCGTGAAGTTGAAGAAGTACTCTTTTTACACCCTGGTATTTCTGAAGCGGCTGTGGTTGGTGTTGATGATGGCAATTATGGGGAAACAGTTATCGCTTGCGTCGTGACGAAGGATGAGTCGGTGACGCAAGAGGATATTATCAACTTTTGTCATACGAATCTTGCGAAGTACAAATGTCCTAGCAAGGTGTTGCTCATGAAGGAGTTGCCAAAAAACGCAACGGGCAAAGTGATGCGTAGAATTTTGCGCGAACAGATCTAAGTTTGATATGATGCCATCGAGGGATAGATCGATGGGACGTGTTCAAGATGGGGATTGTCATTGTGCAAACGGTGATTTTGAGTTTATTAGTACTTGCCGTTTTTTATGGTGTAAGTTTTATCGTTGATATGATTTTTCACCGATGGTGGGCGAACTTCGTTTTGTATGTGGTGATCATGGGGTTCATTATAATTATCCATAAGGGCGTTGATGTAGGATTTATTGTACCTTTGGTAGTGAGTTTGGTTGCAGTCATCTTGGCGTCACTTTCAGTCAAAGCGTTGCGTAATCGAGGCTATCGCATGTTTCGCCAGTAACAAAGGGAGGGATATACTACACCTCCCTCACATTGTTTTTATTGCTCATTTTTATTGATTGTAACGTGCGTAGCTTTCATCTAAGATGCGTTTTGCATCGTCGACGCCTTTCCATCCTTCGATCTTGGTAGCTTTATTCTCTAGGTCTTTATATACCTGAAAGAAATGGGCAATTTCTTTAAGAATATGTGGTGCAACATCATCGAGGGATTGCACTTGCGCAAATCGTGGATCTTTCGTCGGTACGCCAAGAAGTTTTTCATCTTGGCCTTTGTCATCAGACATGACCAAGACACCGACGACACGCGTCTCGATAACGCAACCTGGAAACGTCGGTACGGTCGATAAGACCAGAACATCCAAAGGGTCGCCGTCTTCTGCCAAGGTCTTTTCTATGTATCCGTATTCGGTTGGATAATGAAATGGTGAGTAAAGCACGCGATCTAAGCGAAATACACCGGCTTCTTTATCAAATTCGTATTTATTCTGACTTCCTGTGGGAATCTCAATGAGAGCATCGACGATCAAATTGGACAAGGTTTCTACCTCCTATGTACCGAGTGGTACATGCTTTTCTGGAATTGCATATATATTATATAGGAAGACGGTGTAAGGGTCAAAACAAAGGCTCTTACAAAGACCCTAGCTGATTCGATGATCCATGACGCCTTGGCGTTGGCTATGATATACTTACTTCAAATTCCGTTTCTATCCAAGGTGTCAACTCTTTTGGAGGTGAAACTCCTGTGCTTCGTAAGAATGAGCTATCGTTCTTGAACGCATAGGGGGCATGTGGGCATAACCACGAGTGATTTTATTAATTTTTTCTGGGTTCTTGTACTCATTTTAATTAACGGTTTTTTTGTCGCCGCTGAGTTTGCGATCGTCCGTTCAAGAAGGACGCGCATCGAACAGTACGTGCAACAAGGAAGTCGGCTAGCCAAACAAGCACTGCTTATCCTTGAGTCCATTGATTCCTATCTGTCCACGACACAGACGGGCATAACGCTCGCCTCTCTTGGTCTAGGCTGGATGGCTCAACGATCGATTGAACCTTTTGTCCTTGTGATCTTTTCTTCGTTCTACCATATGGCACCTGTCTACGTCACCGTGGTGTCTTCGGTCATTGCTTTTGCCATCATAACGTATCTGCAAATTGTGTTTGGTGAGTTAGCTCCTAAGTCGGTTGCCATTGCGCGTGCAGAAGAGTGGTTGATGGGTTCGGCCCTGGTCTTAAAAACATTTCGGACCGTTATGTTTCCAGCTATCTGGTTGCTGAACATCACGGCGTCCGGTGTCTTGCAGGTTTTTCGTGTTCGTCGTTTTGCAGGGCGGGAGCTCGCTCATTCAGAAGAAGAATTGCGGATGCTGGTCACGCAAAGTCATGAAAGTGGTGTTATTGACGCCACGGAACGAGAACTGTTTGATAATGTATTTGCATTTGCGGATCGTGTTGCTAGGGAGATCATGGTACCGCGAACGGACATGGTGTGTTTATTTACCGAGCAGACGTTCGATGAGTGTTTGGCCGTAGTTCAAAATGATCGTCACACTCGTTTCCCGCTTTGTGAAGGTGATAAGGATCACGTCGTAGGTATGATTCATAGTAAGGATTTGTATAGCTATGTGATCAAAGAAGGCAGGGGCGCTACAGGATCGATCTCAAAATTGGCTCGCAAGGTGGTCTCTGTGCCAGAAGCACTGGGTATCGATGATGTTCTTAAGGTATTACAGCGTGAGCGAGCTGGGCTTGCGATTGTGATCGATGAGTATGGTGGCACAGCGGGAATGGTTAGTATTGAAGATGTACTCGAGGAGTTAGTGGGTGAGATTCAAGATGAGTTTGATGAAGAACGTCCACCTGTAGAAGAACGAGAAGGCTACGTGTCAATTGATGCCAGGCTTTTAATTGAAGAGGTTAATGAATTATTTGGCTTTGATTTGTCTGATGAAGAAGTAGATACCGTGGGTGGGTGGGTATATGCCCAGCTTACACAGGAATTAAAACCAGGCATCGAAGTCGAGTTTGAAGGGGCTCGCTTCATCGTTGCAGAGACGGATAATTTGCGTATTACCAGAATCCACGTGTATCCTCCTGAACCAAATGATGACCAGGAATTTGCTGAGTAAGTGAGACGGTGATGTAAGAATTGTGTGTTACAATGAAACTTGACTTATTCTATTGGTGGGGTTAATTACGATGAGTGATACAGAAAAGGTTGCTATCCGTTTTCAGCCGCAACGAGCGGAGATTGCCATCGATCGAGGCGTAAGTGTCCTTGATGCGGCTGTGGTTGGAAAAGTTGCGATCGCACATAAGTGTGGTGGACATGGATCTTGCGGAACATGCAAGATCCAAATTGATAGTAAAACAGAACTTTGTGCACCTAACGTTTTAGAGCGTCGGCATCTTACAGAGGAGCGTCTTGCACAAGGCTTCCGCTTAGCATGTCAATGTAAAATAACCGGACCCGCCACGGTGATGGTCCAAGAAGATCCTTTACGTCGTGTCGTGCGAGAATTGTTGGAAGCACAGCGCAGTCAGGCACAAAAGGACGTTATGCAGCTTGAAGAAGAGCTTAATCAGGATGAACTTTTGCAAGAGGTGGAGGATTGCGAATCACTCGTGGAGGATGACTTATCGGAGACCATTGTCTCTGAACCGTTACGATGAGTGAAATGTACGTGTACATGGTGCGTTGCAACGATGGCTCTCTCTATACAGGATGCACGAATGACGTATCGAAGCGACTCAGCCAACACCAAACGGGAAAGGGAGCACGTTACACGCGTGCCCGCCTTCCCGTTGTTTTATGTTATGTGGAAACAGTCCCTGATCGTTCCTATGCGTTGCGTCGAGAATATGCTATTAAGCAACTTTCAAGGGAGCAAAAAGAAGCTTTGGTGACGACGTATCAAGCGCCATATCAAAGGGTTGCACCAGATACTTTGGCTAAGATGGATGACACGTAATTTTGCGTCTGTTCATATGGTGGAATACCGTGATAAGCATCGACCGCACTAGGACCTGCGTTGTATGCAGCAAGAGCTAATGCTGTGTTGTTATGATACCGTGTCAGTAGTTGTCGCAAATACGTCATGCCGCCTTGTAGGTTTTGCACCGGATCATAGGCATTGGTGACCCCAAGTCCATTTGCCGTTGATGGCATGAGTTGCATTAAACCCATTGCGCCTGCCGATGACGTAGCTGATGGATTATAGCCGGATTCTTGGTTGACAACCGCAGCAACGAGTGATGGACTAAGGCCATACTGAGGAGCCATTTTATCAATTAATCCGACGATGTCAGTTGATTGAACCTGCCCCGTAGACGTTGGTATAGTGACTGAAGGGAACGTAGGTGAAACCGTACTGAGCGGGACATTTGATAACGCATCAACGGTTCCTGACATGTCTGCTGAAAGCAACATCGCTAGTGCATCGGATGTTCCTGTACCTGATGAAGGTGAACTGAGAGCGCTTATGAAAGATGCCAAAGGATCCGTTGATCCTGTGAGAGCACCAGCACTTGAGAAAGAATTTGTTGATAGAAGGCTTTGAAGTAAAGCGTTCGAGCTACTGGCTTGCTCAGCGTTGACTAAAAGATCGGCAAATGCCGTGTTGTTTTGTTGGGTAGCGTTAGTCGTTGCCGGTAGTGGTGTTGTGCGTGTTGGTGAGACGACCTGGTTAATCGGCTGCATCAAGGCTGCTCCTTTGGTGTTTGTCCTATACTTTGCAACAATAGATCACGAAGTGGTGCCGTGAGTGAATCAAGCGATTTTTTTTCGGGTGATAGCAACGTCATAAAGAGCACTTCATAGATTGCACCGAACCAGGCATATGCCGTTAATTCGACAGAGATGTGTGCTATGGAACCATCATCGACAGCTGCCTGTAAGTGTTTTGCGATCAATTGAGCAAATTGTTCGTGGGCTGCGTGAATCTCTTGATCAAAAGCTTTTCCAAGGCCTGTAGCCTCAACGAGGAGCAATCGCGTTGCTTTCTCATGTTTTGTGAAGATGGTAAGTACAGTATCGATGGCTGCTTGGATTTTGGCAAGCGCCCCTGTCTCTTTGTCGATCGCTTCTTCAACATCATCGATGAGATGCTTTACAAGAGTTGCCAACAGCGCTTGAAAAATAGCTCGTTTACTCGGAAAATGAAAATAAAAAGCGCCTTTTGACGTATCAGACTCTTTTGCAATGTCATCAATTAACGCGTCATTATAACCTTTATCAGAGAATACTTCCATCGCTGCATCGAGCAGTTTCTTACGCGTATTTTCTTTATTATACCGACGCATCGTCATTCACCTCGCGGTACTTTCTTGCCAGAACACCTCAACTCGATCACCGTCTTTGATCAACGAAGAAAAGTCGGCGTCAGCACCATTTTTACGCATAATAAGTTGGTCCTTACCGCTTGCTTGTTGGAGCATGTTTTGATCTAGGTACAGTAACACTGTGCTCATCGTAACATGCTCTTGTGCTGCAGAAGTTTCCACACAATCCAAGCGATCACCATCGCGTACTAGGTCTGTAGCAAGACATGGTTGTCCATTTTTTATGATCCTAGTTTTCTCGGCGAGAATAAGCGTTTGATCATTAAGTCTAATCTGCATCCCCGGATAAAGCGTGATCCCTGCAACGAGGAGAGCATCGACAACGAGAAAAGGCTTTTTCTCCACACTTGTCATGTGGATGGATAGCCCATTATAGATTGGCGTGGTGAGATCCATCTGCGGTGCAATCACCACGCAAGGGTGCACAAGTTGAATTTCCTTTTGGTTAACCGTAACGTTGCACCGCTCATCAAGTGGTGTAGGACTGTACTTTTGTAAGATATCGATAAGCCGCATGTCTTCTTGAATGATAACGTCGCGATCATGAACCACGGTTGTGGCATACGCCTTTTGACCACGAATCAGCCACTGTGGTTCGATGAGGTAACTTTGATCGTTGATCGTCACCGCGATTGGTTGCATACTTGAAACGATGTCCCCTAAGGTACCTTGTGCATCGTGACCATGCACTGCAGGAATCACCTCGAGTACATCGGCCGGCTCAATGCGCTGTGCCAAGTCAGCTACCTGGCCATTTTTGAGGACGTATCCTGGCGTTCCCAATGTACCTTTTAGAGAAACGATCTTTTGATTAACCTCCACGACGATAGCTGAGCCAGCGCGCGCCATCAAGTCTTTAACGCTGACCCCTGCTTCCAGCAAGGCATCACCGATTGTTAAAGGATGAAACGTAAACAGTCGCGTAGAAGTGCCGCGTACTCGCACAGTGACAGGGGTAATTTCACTAAAAGAGGAGGCGAGGGCAATGCCGATGGGTGTGATCGCTTCAGGCCCTGTGAGCATGTCTTCACATCCTGTAACGTGTTGAATAGAATCCCGTCCACGTAGACGTACACGATCAGTTGTTAAACCGAGAGCTTGGGCTATGGCTTGTTCAATGAGTGGTGTTTTAGCCCCACCACCAATGACCATAACGGCGGCAGGGGTTTTTTGGTTGTTTTGAGTAAGAATCTCTTGTGCAATCGTTTCAGCTAAGGCTGTAATGGCAGGTTGAATGGCGGTGACGATTCTTTTTGCTGTTAAGGTGTGTTTGTTGCCTAAGATATCGATAAACGTTTGTTTGCCTTTCAGGGCTAGTTCACGTTTGACAAATTCGGCGGTCGAAAAGTCAAGAAGAAAAGCCTGCGAAAGCGCATCGGTGATTTCGTCGCCTGCAGTAGGCACCATACCGTAGGCAAGGATAGTCCCTTCAGCCGTGATCGCAATATCTGAAGTTCCCGCGCCAATGTCGACTAAAGCGATATTTAATTTGCGCATCGAAGATGGGATGAGCGCATTTAACGCAGCGATCGGTTCGAGCGTCAAACCATGCATCATCAAGCCGGCTTTCGTTAATGCGCGATCGAGTGAATCGATGACAACGCGCGGTAAAAAGGTGGCAATTATAGTAACTTTGGCAAGATCACCCGTTTGTTCAATCAAGCTGCCGATTTTTGCATTATCCAAGAAATAGTCGCGCACACTGTAACCCACACAGTGCATCGAACGCGTACTCGTACCTTCCTCGTGAGTCGCCGTTTGCAACGCTTCTTGTGCTTGTTGTAAAGCGACAAGTTGCAGGTTATAACCGTCTTCTGCGGTGAATACAGAGCCAAGCATCGGTGCGGTAGCCTCAGCAAGCACAGTACGTAATGCCCTGCCGGCCGCGGCTACAGACACGTGTGACAAGGGTTGATCAGTCACTGAGCGAAGGTGTTGGGTGACTTTTATGATCACGTCAGCAACAGCTTCGATATCATGAATTTGACCATCTTGCATGGCGCGTTTTTGATGCTCCATCGTATGTACGGCGATCAGCTGACACGAATCTTCAAAAAATGAATAAACAAGGCCAGTTACACTTCGCGTGCCAATATCAAGTGCGTAATGAATATCAGGCAAGGCTATCTCCCCATTATAAGTGAGTGGCGTTTAGTGAATGGTATAGTCATAGCCCAAGGCTTTAAACCGATCGCATAAGAGGGCGATATGGGAATGATCACGTGTTTCAACTTCTAGTTGGACCTCGACAAACCCAAGACCAAGGGACTGCGCTAAACGATGGTGTTCAATGGACACCACATTAGCATGAGCAAAAGCCATCGCTTCAAGAAGATGTACTAGAGCGCCAGGGCGGTCAGGCAATGTCGTGATAAAACGAACGCGCCTTCCCGCAGCTACGAGGCCATGTTCGATCGTGCGCGACAAAAGACTAACATCGACGTTCCCACCCGACAGTATGACTGCGACATTTTTCACTTGTGGTGGAATTTGACCTGTGAGTAAAGCAGCAACAGCAGCCGCGCTCGCGCCTTCACTAACGATCTTGGACCGTTCTAGGAGAACCACCATCGCGCGCGCAATGTCTTCGTCGCTGACAACAAAAATGTCATCGACAAGTTCTGATGCGATCTCCCATGTTAAATGTCCTGGGCTGCCTACAGCGATACCATCAGCAATTGTCGGTGCTGACGTAATGTCAGTTCGTTGTCCGGCATCAAAAGAACGTCGAAAGCAGGCGGCACCCGCTGCTTCCACGCCATACACGCAGACGTCAGGTTTTAAGGCTTTAATGGCGCTTGCAACACCAGCGATAAGGCCCCCGCCACCCACAGGTAACACGATAGCATCAAGATTGGGTAATTGCTTATAAAGTTCTAGACCGATCGTTCCTTGTCCTGCCATGACCAAGGGGTCATCGAAGGGATGAATGAAAGTCATCTGGCTTTGTTGTTGCAACACAAGTGCATTTTGATACGCTTGATCAAACGTTTCACCGGTGAGGACAACCTCAGCTCCATACCCTTTGGTGGCCTCAATCTTTGACAAGGCAGCGCCTTGTGGCATGACGATCATGCACGGGATACCTAACTCTTTAGCAGCGAAGGCAACCCCTTGAGCATGGTTTCCTGCTGACGCGGCGATGACACCAGCGCGTTTTTTTTCATCCGACAAATGGGCAATTTTATTATAGGCTCCGCGCAATTTGAAGGATCCCGTGCGCTGTAAGTTTTCAAGTTTGAAGTACACGTTATGTTGTGTCAATCGGCTTATCGTATGTGAATAGGTAAGTGGTGTGGTTTCGACGACGAAAGTCAGTGTCTTTTGTGCTTCATAGATTTCATTCATAGGAATTGCCAAGTTATGTCCCTCTCTTTTATGCCTATGATATAGAATCATTGTACCATATAGGCACTGTCATCATCGATGATGAAGACATTCGTTTAAGAAGGAGGAGAGGACGACAGCGTGGTTGTGGACGTCATCTTTCGCGGCATACAATAAAGTGACAGGTTGTTCTTCGATTAACGAAAGAAGCACCTGAACCTCAGTCTGGTGTCTAGAGTCTTGCGTGAGCTCCTCTTTGTATAAACGTTGAAATTCTTGAAAACGTGTTGGATCGTGGGAAAAAAACCGACGCAGGCTCGTGCTGGGGGCTATTTCTTTCAACCAAAGGTCGATAAATGCTCCATCACGAGCCAATCCACGAGGCCACAATCGGTCGATGAGGACTCGTTTGCCATCTGTCGCGTCATACGGGGAATAGACTCGTTTGATTTGCATGGTTATTGCAAGCGGGTAATTTTGTACACGTACCCACCGCATCCGCATTGATCAACAAAAGCGATGTCGACTTTAGCACCAAATGTATCTTGTAAAACAGGAATTAAGTACAGGTCTGGATTTCCATGTTGTTCGGCAACAGCAATGTTGACATAAAAACCTGGTGAGGTTTCTTCGATCGCAGCTATCGCATCTTTTGTGATCAGATCTCGATTCTGGATATATTCTTCGGTTTCAAGGTTAGCTGACCAATTTTTCATGTGTATCCCTCCAACCTGAACATGGGTTGATCAAGCAATTTGCGCTTTTGCTTCGGTGTACAATGCGGCCATACCACCATATAAGGCAAAGAAAAAACTGTCTGGTGCATCTAACGAAAATGACGTGTAAACGCGCGGATCCATGCCTAAGCGCCATTCGAAAAGTTTAGCACTATCATAAGCATAAAAACAAAAACTGGTATAATCAAACGCAGGCATTTTTTCGAAAATCGTGATAATGTCTTTTGCGTATAAATCGATATGCTGGGATGCTTCTTCAATCATATCGGTCGCATCTTGAAGCGTTACGCCAATGCGGATTCCTTTTTCTCCTACTTGTTCGATCGTGGCCATAATGTCCTCCTGTTATCTTGCCCTTTTTTTAATACCAACTGTACGCCACATGGTGTCCCTTTACTATGTTGTAAATCACACTTTAGTGTAACGTGAGTGCATTTCATCCGATTTTGTCGCGGCATCTGTGCAACTCGGACAAGACATGCCCTCTGTACGAAATGTAACATTTTTCATGTTGTTCAACCTTTTCCGTGTGTGTTTACGATGACCACAATACTTTTTATGCTATGAAAAAACTTTGATTGAGATCATATTTTTGGTGATTGCGTTTGATTTGTGATTCGGATCACTAAGACTGTATTAAAAATGAACTAGAATGCACTCGTGCTACTAGTGTGGGAAGGGAATGCAGATAATGACAACATCAAGTGATTTTACGTTTGCGGATATGCGCAAGATTAAGCGAAAGACTTTGGGGGATGCTGTGCCTTTGGAGTTGTTTCGTTCGATTCGATTAATTGGTATGTATCAAGGGCTTCCATTACATGGTAAAGGAACGACAGGGGTTATTGGTAAACAAATTGGACAAAGTCTGCCGGTAAATTCTGTGGATGAGTTGCTTAACCTCTTTAAAGAACTTAAAATTGGAATCCCCGCTATTGTTCGTCAAGATGCAGACCGCATGCATATAGCGATTCATGATTGTTTCTGTGAGGGGTTGCCAGTTTCTGAAGGGAAATTCGTTTGTGATCTTGAGGGTGCCATTTTCGAGGGAGCTCTTACGAAAATCTTACATAAAACAGTGACGGTTCGAGAGATC
>DAHWJX010000173.1:0-12303 GCA_027343965.1 Caryophanales bacterium
AAGCATGCATCGTGTTGTATACTACATAGGAAGCCAAGAAACCACTTGAAAGAAGCGCGATGAACCTTGCAACAACACGACCACAATAAACAAGCCAGTACGATTAGTGCTCGCACAGGCGAACGTCACCATGATCACGAATGGCCACGTCCAGAATCGATGCCTATCTACCAAACATCGGTGTTTACTTTTGATGATGTGGATGATGTGCTTGAATATTATGCTGACAGACCACCAGGACGATATCTATATTCCCGCAATGGAAATCCCAATGTCGTCTCGATGCAAGAGGTAGTTGCACAACTAGAGCATGCCGAAAATGCCTGTGCTAGCGCTTCCGGTATGGGGGCGATTAGTTCCGCCATCATGGCTACATGTAGTGCCGGTGATCATGTACTGTTATCGCGCGAGATCTACGGCGGAACGCTCGTTTTATTGCGAACACTTTTACATCGTTTCTCGATAACTGTTTCCTTAGCTGATTTCACTAATCTTTCCGAAGTGGTTTCATCACTGACACCAGCTACTCGGTTGATCATCGGTGAAAGCATTACAAACCCTTTATTGTCTGTGATGGACATCAAAGCGCTGGCCGACATTGCGCACGATGCGGGCGCCCTGCTAATGATCGACAATACATTTGCCACACCGATCGTTGTTCGCCCCATAGAACTTGGCGCCGATATTGTTGTTCATAGCGCTACCAAATATTTAGGTGGTCACAGCGATGTCAGCGGTGGGGTGATTTGCGGATCAAATGCCTTTATCGAACAGGCCAACCACGTGATTGCTACGCTGGGATCCAATCTCGCACCATTTGATGCATGGCTCATCGCGCGAGGCATTAAAACCCTGCCATTGCGCTTTAAACAGCAATGTCTTAATGCGCAAACGTTAGCTAAATGGTTGGCTAACGACGAACGCTTGCAACATGTGTATTATCCAGCATTGTCCACACACAGCACGCATCACTTGGCTAAAAACCAATTTGCCGAAGAACTCTATGGCGCCATTGTAACGATTGGGCTCAAAGGCAATAAAGATGCAGTCAATGCGTTCATGCGTGCTGCACCTTCGTTACCTTTCGCTCCGTCTTTGGCTGGTGTAACCACGAGCTTGTCTCATCCGTGGACCACATCCCATCGTGGTTTCACCGAACAGGAACGTTTGGCATTTGGCATCACAGAGGGGCTTATTCGAATTTCCGTCGGTGTTGAAAATATCCAAGATCTTATCGAAGAAATTAATGATGGATTAATCGCGACGATGTAATTATGGTATACTAAAAGTTGTAACGAGTTAGTCACAAAAAAGTCATGCTCGTTCACAGGTGAAACACAGGAAAGAGGGATCGTTGTGGCATTTCAAACACCAGCACTTCCATATGCAGTCGATGCACTCGAACCATACATCGATGCGAAAACCATGACCGTACACCATGACGGCCATCATGTCGCCTACACAAACAATCTGAATAACGCGCTTGAAGGGCATCCTGATCTGCAAAGTAAATCTGCTGAAGAACTTTTGGCTAACCTTTCATCCGTTCCGGAAACGATTCGAGCGACCGTTCGTAACAACGGCGGCGGCCATGTTAACCATTCCTTATTTTGGACGGTTATGTCCCCACAAGGTGGTGGCGTTCCGACAGGTAAACTCGCTGATGCTATCAATCAAGCATTTGGCAGCTTTGAAACATTCAAGGAAGCATTCGCTAAAGCTGCAGCTACACGTTTTGGTAGCGGTTGGGCATGGCTCGTCGTGGATCCATCAGGTAAACTTGCCGTTGTCAGCACGGCGAATCAGGATAGTCCACTAAGTGAAGGACAGACGCCTATTTTGGGCCTTGACGTCTGGGAACATGCCTATTACTTAAAGTATCAAAATAAACGCGCGGACTACATCGGTGCCTTTTGGCATGTAGTGAATTGGCCACAGGTTGCAACAAACTTCGATAAGGCGGCGAAATAAAGCTCGCCACGTCAAAAGGAGCCACGCGCGCTTGCCTGCGTGGCTCCTTTTTTACAATTTGGATAATGGATCATGAGGATCTGGCTGCTGTCTTTTACGAGCACGATCCACAATGCTCAATAACATGCGGTAATCTTCACTCATCACGAGATGTTCATCTGATAATGTGCGCAATTGTTGCTGCAACTCCACTTTACTCTTTCGCAGACGATCGACTTCGGATTTGATTTGATCGGTATCTCGTTCGAGTTGTCGTAGGCGAGTCTGCAAAACTTGATAATCATGTCGATGTTGACGCAAAAATCGAAATACCATATTCCAAGTGACTTCAGTTTCCATCTCGTTTTGTGTCGGTTCCTGGTGCCACATATCATTTTGATTTTGTTCTTCACGCCGCTCTTTTCGGTCGGATTTGGCCATATCGATCGCTTCGCTGAACTGCTTGCGCACGCATGCATTCCAGCGATATCCGCAGGCAGCGGAAGTCCTGCCAAGCGCCTCAGCGGCCTCTTCAAAAGCAGCCAATTGCGTGCTGCCTTCGCGAATATGACGCAAGATGATGTCGGCTAACCTCTTGTCGTCATCGCCAGTCCAGGCATCTTGTCTCAGGGTCTTCATGCTTGCGATTCCTCCCGTGCACCGAGGTCCTGCCAACATGTATATGCACCCTGAAACGAATTTAGAGATAAATTTTTATCGCAGACGCAAGGCTGACAATAACACCATCGCTGTTCTCAAACGCTTGGTAGGTCTAGTATATCGTAATGCCCAATAAAAGGTTGCTATTTGCATCGTGAGTATAAAATATTGCCTTAGTAATCGCCACGTCCTCATGAAGGCACCTCCGCACGATAGTATTTGCGTATTAGTGTGGGGCAAATCCAAGTGACTATGCCGACCAAATTATAGTAAATGCATTTTTACAGCACCAAGAAATAAAAAAAACAAAGCCGCTATAAACAAGATGATCGCCAAGCGCGTATAGACCATACGTCCGTCACAAATCCCTTCTTGCCAACAAAACGGTAAAACGATCACCCATGGCTCCAGGCAACACCAGTTGTTTAAAAGCGTTGGTTGCGTCTTTGTGATTTGCCGCATACCACGTAAAGTACTCCATCACGCGCGGCAGATGAAGAAAAAAGGCACCTTGTCGCTGCAAACGTTCACACGTATAGCCGAGTTCGGCAACAGCATCACTGACTGCACTAAAATCAACGTCATACGTAATATCGCAAGAACCAGGTCGATCTAAAAAATCATCAACTAATTCGTGTTGCCGATACGCTCGCAACGTACCTCGTGGCCTATCGACGGAAAGTACATCCTCGGTATAACCTCCATAATCAACAAAAGCAAAGGCGATAGGGTCAATCAGATTATAAATAGACTGGATAGCGATGGCCATTTCCGTCTGTGCCTCCGCGACCAAACCACCTACTCTATGCCTCGCATAAGGTACAAGATAGCGATCTGCGTAATGGCGAATCGCTGGATCCTTCGTCACGTCAAACCATGTCGCAAACCGTTTACTTCGGTAAGGTCCCTCTTTTGCATGAAAGGGCCGATTGGAACCTACAAACAACTCCATCACCGACTCTTTTACGACGCGCACACAATGCACCGGTAACGCATCAAGCCACTCATTGCCAAAAACAAATGCGCCTTTATAGGACATTAATTCCTCTTCAGGTATGTCTTTTAGAGATGACACGAAAAGTACGTGAACACGATCTCGAATACGACTTTCTTGCTGCTGTTGAATCCATTGATTCACGCGCTCTTGCGCACGTGACCTAGCCACAGCCGAGAGATCGACACCTACATAGCGAATCCTGCGGTCCTCTAATAACGCATCATGACAGAGTCCATCTAGCAGAGGTACAGCAAAACCGCCGTCGCCACAGCCCAGTTCTGCAACGACGACGTCTTTTTGTACCGATGCAAAAAAATCCCCCATAAAAGCAGACCACAGATAGGCAAACAAGGGTGATACTTGGACACTCGTATAAAAGTCACCCTGTTTGCCAAACCGTTGGCGCTCTGTCATATAATATCCATCTGGACCATACAGAGCCGATCGCATATAGTCATAAAAAGAAACGGGGTTCGTCATGGAACCAGAATTTGATCGATTAAACCATAGTCCTTAGCCTCTTGTGCGTCCATAAACCGATCACGATCTGTATCCTGTTCCACTTTGCTTAGCGGTTGTCCAGTCGTATCCGCAATCAATTGATTAATCCGATCACGAGTTTTTAAGATGTGATCAGCAGCTATTTTCAGATCCGATGCCTGACCTCGTCGTCCGCCCAGTGGCTGATGAATCATGACTTCGCTATTAGGAAGCGCACTGCGTTTGCCTTTAGCACCGCCTGTCAGTAGAAGCGCGCCCATGGAGGCCGCAAGTCCAACACAGATTGTAGCGACATCCGGTTTGATCAAATTCATCGTGTCTAAGATCGCAAAGCCAGCTGACACTGACCCACCAGGGCTATTTATGTACATGAAAATATCCTTGTCGGGATCTTCCGATGCCAGAAACAAGAGTTGTGCGACAATGGCATTTGCAATTTCATCATCAATCTCAGTACCAAGAAACACAATTCGATCCTTTAGCAAGCGCGAATAAATATCGTAGGCCCGTTCCCCACGACTAGTTTGTTCAATAACTGTCGGCACCACAGCCATCTCCAACACTCCTTTGTCAAGACAAAACCGACGCTACCTGCCGTCTAATTTCATTGTACCATAGACCTCATGGTACTCAAAAAAAATGACGCACAGTTACCGTCGGCTCTAGACTTGTAGAACTTAGATCAAATCCAAACGCGTTGACCACCATCGGCAAGCATGTGGTCCTGACCAATTACTTGGCGCGCAATGCCCATGGCACTCGTGTTTCGACCATGATAAGAGGCAATCAAGCGTTCTAACAACTTTACTTCGAATTTTTCGTCAAGCAATCGAAACATCGTTGCTAAAACCGACATTTCTGCATCAACGCCTCCTACATGAACTTCTTGAATCCCGTGTTCTCTACATAATGCTGCCGTCTCATCGTTATACCCGCTATAGGTAGTCTTGTGAACTACGTGAGCCCCATCATGTTCAATTAAAAGCGTATTTTCATGTTGATTGTCCTCATGAACCCAGTACGTCAAAACAATAAGATCATAGTCTTTTGCATGTTCATCAAGGTATCTTTGCGATAAAGCCGCAATGTAATCCAACGAATTTCCTAAAAAATCATCTTGCACATCCAATAGTAATAGTGCTTTTTTAGCCAACAGGATTCTCACCTTTCGCACGCTTAAAATCACGGTTATGGTACCACCCCATCTATCGCCTGTAAATGGGTTCAACCATGAGTGTCATACATTGTTTACATCTGTTTCCTGAAAATTCGATGTGCGCAAAGGGTTTGAGCCAGACATAAAATGTCGTATGATAGGATAAAACGATAGATCCCGTGCGGAGGCGAAAATTATGCTCACCATGGCACAGATTCAGGAGCTGCGCATGAAAATTCTGCCGACTGGCGGTAACTCCATCGTGGACATCTTACATCAATACCGTGACCAGGTGACTGTCACGACCATTGCGCTAGAAAATGTTCCGCTTATTATCATCGCAAAGCACGGCATTATTGCGCGTATCCCTGTGAATGGCTCTGCTCATAAGCTATCACATCCAGAAGAGATCGCAACCGCGCTTAAAGCTTTTTTCAGTACGCGTGATATGCTTTATCTATACATTAACTTACCTGCTTTTGTAGTTCCGTCTTACGTCGATGAGTTGCTGTATGAGCTTACTGAACGTGACGACCGCAAGCAGGAATTACAAAAGAGGATTGATGAAGCGCTCGACAATAAAGACAAATCAGCTTTCATAGACTTGTCTAGAGCGCTTGCCATGTTAGAGCAACACAACAAGGAGTGACTTTTACGGACGAACTCGATCTTTTGTATGACGAAGATGATACCTATCCATGTCGGTTTGTCGGATTCATCGGAAAGAAAAGCCAGTTTGACCTGGTGCTCATCGCAACCGATCATTTCTTCGGTAAAACGCTTGTAGTATGTATGCAGACGCAACGATCCGCTGTACTATCGAGTCAAGAAGCTCAAGACATCTTGCATGTGGCGCAGGCATTCCATCTTACGGAAGAAGAGGCGCAAGAAGCATCGGCATTTCTCACAGCCAACCTTCCGTAACCATGACAATATCCTGGCTAAGCATCTGCCAATGACTCAGGCCAGTAAGTTCTCATAACGGTTCATGAAAGCATCTGAGACGACCTGATGTTCTTGCGGATCTTCTACTGCCTCTAGACTGGCGATATCACCTTGGCCAATAATCTTTAAAAAATAAATCGTGTTCTGATCGGAATCGCGATCGTAAAAAGCGCCGTAATCTGCATTATCAACTGGGAAATAAGCGCCTAATACCAATCGTTTCACCGGCTTATCCTGTTCCGCTAACTCAACAAAAAAAACAGCATCGACCGCATCGCGAATTTGGTTCTCATAGACTTCTCCAGGATCGTCCAATTCGACGGTTTCGCCATCGATGCGGTCGATCATGTAAAGCGTTCGACGCCCTCGTCCGGAAATGATCATCATCAAATGGGTGTCTTCAAAAAAGAATGCATGATGCTCCGCCTTGGTAAAGGTAATCATAGGAGCCATAGTCGTCATCTCCCTTTATATACCCCAGCGCTTTGCTTGTTTTTGCAACGCCTTATTCACGTTGTCTTTTGTAATTGAACCGCACACGCCCAACATAAATAAAGTGCCCGCCACGGCAACAATAACTCCCAAAACCATACACTCGTTCCTCCTTTTCACCTTCTCGTCACTAACATACCGCCAAAAGGACATTCAAACAAGTGCGTTTTCGTGACACCTTCGGTATAATTTTATGGACGGAATCCAAAAAGGAGAGTTTACTTTATGGCCCTAGATCGCAATCAGATTCTGATGCATGCTAATGCTTTAGGTGATTTATTA
The DNA here is from genome assembly GCA_027343965.1 of Caryophanales bacterium. Classification (GTDB taxonomy): domain Bacteria; phylum Bacillota; class Bacilli; order Alicyclobacillales; family SLC66; genus JAKACU01. The sequence continues at coordinate 6,984 of DAHWJX010000173.1, forward strand.
GCGCAGACGGAGGAAGTACAGAACTTTAAACAAACTGAAGAAAACCTCTTAAAAAATGAACAGGCGTACGCTCTATTGCAACGACTACATAAAGCCCAGGAGGGCGCAAGTCCGGACGATATTGACCCGACAGATCCGGAAATTGCAAAAGTATTGGATGACTTGGATAGTATTCCTGAAGTAATGGCTTTTCAGGACGCTCAAGCTGTTGTCGACGCATTACTTTCCACAGTGTCAGAGATGATTGCTGACAGCATGACTTCCCATGCAGGATTACATCGACTGACCGATCGTCAATAAATCGTAAGACTGTACCATCATTTGACCCTCCTTTTTTGGCATGCTATGATGAGTGGGCTACAATTCATGGTACGAAATGGAATTGTTTTACTTAACAAGAGAAAAGAGGGTTCCCTATGGCAAAAGACGAAGATCAGCACCATCACCACGATCACGATCACGAACATGATAATGAACACGAAGAAGGCTTCGAAGATGACGAAATTGTTATCTTAGAAGATGAAGATGGCAATGAACATGAGTTTTTAATCGCCGAAACGTTTGATGTAGAGGATCAAGTATACGCGGTTTTGGTATCTGCTGATGGCAGTTCGGAAGAAGGTTTTATCTTCCGAGTTGAACAAAAGGAAGAAGACGGCGAACCCTTTCTCGACTTTGTAGCGATCGAAGACGATGAAGAATGGTCAAAAGTAGAAAAGGTTTATAATACCTTGGTTGAAGAAGAAGATGACGACGCCGAGTAATCGGCGTCGTTTTTTTGTACTCCTTTTTACCAAGCGTAGGCTTGCGGTGCATCCTCGCCGTTAGTGACTCATGATAATCACTTTCTATTGTGCAACGGCAATCCAGTAAGACCTACCCGCTTGATGCTAATTCTTGTCGATATGCGAACCTGTACATGCCGAAAGATCGAATCCCAAGATCCTTTTACTTTTTTCCAATAATATGGATGTTGTATATGTAAGGTATCTCCAAAACCAAAAATATCTTCACCATAATCTTTTTGAACATGCGCAATAAGTGCTAGTGCGCGTTTGCTCATTTGCCGCTCAAGCGCACGCTCTACAATATGGATGCTATCCGTCTTACTCATATCAAGTTCCGTGTTATTTTCGCGTAAGTTACCGTCACCGTATAGCGTAATCACAAATCGGACACTCTTTTTCCCAAGGTGGCTCACAATATGGGACCTAGGATTCAAGATAACGATGGCCACATTGCCCTTAGGTGGTACCTTTCCCCCAATGGTAAGGTACCTGTTTTTCGATTTGATCCAGAACGCCAATTGGGCTTGTGTTGATGAAAGTTCACCCACCATACGCAACTGTTTATTAAAAATGGCTCTTCCACTGTATTCAAAACCAGTTTTTCGACCATGCTGTGAAGTAACTTGTATAAGCGGTAATGTCGGAGCTGTTCCTTCACTATTCACACTCAGTAAAAAGTCAAGAAACACTTCCGTACCCCATCCGCCCATCGCTGTATGTTCCTTCAGAGCGCCAAGGCCAGGGATACTTTCAAAGGGAAAGGAAACCGACAGAAAATCTTTGGCTGTCATGCCCTTGACGACAAACACATCAGTACGAAGACGAATTTCCGGATCTCGCGTATACGTATCAAGAATATCAGTCAACCCTTGCTTTGCTGTATCTTCCCCAAAGAAAATGGCTCGGCGATGGGATCGAAATACGACTCTTGATAATTGTCTTTGCATATCCTGAACAGCTTCCAACGTATTTATTCCTCGTCCAGAAACTACTTGAAATGTTTTTTGTTGACTTCCTTGTGATGACTGCCCTTGCATTCGAGAAGGAATGATTACCTGTGCACTTATTTCCACAAGCGACTTACTTACCTGATCAATGCCCCAAGCCATTTCAATCGCTCGGTCATTCAACTCGACTTGATCCCAACACCCCGTTGTAAAGACCACAGCTACGATTGCGATCATAATCAAAGATATTCGGAATTTCATGTTTTTATCCTAATACCACGACGAATGACATCCACTAAAAGCAAGATGAACGGTATCGCAATAAAACAGATAGGAAAGACATAAGGTATCCAAAATTGGGAAGGGTATTCCACGGTGGCTACATCAATATTTTTAAACAAGATAGTTATGATATATCCAATGCCAAGGACGACCCACATAACTGTTCTCCAACTCTGAAAGCCAAACCACTGTGCAGTGCTGTAACTCGCTACAAACAAATACATGGCTAGTTTGACGAAACCACTTAAAAGAAACAGAATCACAAAAATCGAATCGACATTTTGAACAAACTCCATGACATAAATGTATCGTACTAATTGTTCAAGAGGGTACCACATCTTTTCGGCCAACGTTCCGAATATCATAATAACCATCATGATGGTATCCAAGAGAATAACCATCGAAACCACCATTGCCCATAACGAACTTGACATTGCCTTCTCCTGTGTAGACAAAAAAGCTAAAAGAACCATGAGTATAGATGATTCAGATAAAAATGTCATACTTGGAATAGCACCTTTTGTGATCAACCACCATCCTGTGTCAGCATAGATCGGTAATAACCGCTTTGCATGAAGATCCTGGATACTCAAAATAAAGATGATGATAAGCATCACTACAATAATCGGACCGATAACCTCGGCACATCGTGCGATTGACTCGATGCCACCAACATACGTCATATAAGCAACAACCACTAAAATAACAACTGTAATAATCCACACTGGCGTTGCCGTAAACAACGATAAATAAATAAAGTCGACCACTTGCCGTAATATAGCTCCAAAAACCGAATACCATGTTACAAAATACGGTATTACAATTATTTTACCAAGCCACATGCCAAGAATGTCTTGGCTAAATTGTATGATCGTTTTACCCGGATATCGCATCGCTAATTTGACGTAAAAAAACGTCAATAATATCGCTACAGCCGATCCCAATAGAGTCGAAATCCAAGCATCTTGTTTGGCAACCTGAACCGCCATCGTGATAGTCAAAAGTGTAGCCATACCGATTTCCATCGAGACCAAGAGCCAGAAAATCTGAGAATTGGATATGTTAAATGCTCCCTTCACGTTATAATCGTTGCCCCTTTCTCCGTGAGAAAGGATTTTTTTGTGAAGGAATGCGAGTTTCTTTTACATTTGACATCAAAGCAGCTTTTTTTCTGCCAAGCCACCATGGAGGACGAATCACCACATCGATGAGATTCTCAAAAATCTGTGGAGCCATAGGACTAAAATAGGGCACACCAAACGATCGCAAATTGACTAGATGAATCAAGATCATCGCGGCACCAGCAGTCATTCCAAATAAACCTAAGCTCCCAGCAAGAAATAACAAGGGGAAACGTAATAACCTAAAAGCAATACCCAGATTATACCGAGGCACAGCAAATGAAGCGATTCCGGTCGTGGAAACAATAATAACCGTTGGAGCGGAAATGATACCTGCTTGAACGGCTGCCTGTCCAATCACAAGAGCACCCACTATGCTTACAGTTGAACCAATAGGCTTTGGCAGTCGAACACCAGCTTCACGCAAACCCTCAAACATGAACTCCATCAGCAGCACTTCAAATAGTGTGGGAAATGGCACTCCTTCACGTGCTTCAGCAACACTAATCAATAAATTCGTCGGAATAAGTTGTGGGCTAAAAACGATAACAGCCACATAAAAGGAGGGCAAAAAAAGCGAAACTCCAACCAAAGTAAACCGTATCCAGCGAATAAAAGTCATATATAAAAATCGTTCTGAATAATCTTCAGCAGCCTGTAATCCAGACCAAAACGTCATCGGTAAAAGTAGAATAAATGGAGTTGCATCGGTGAAAATAGCTACTTTGCCTTCTAATAGACCTGCACAAACGACATCTGGTCTTTCTGTATTTTGTATTTGCGGAAATGGTGTAAAGGAGCGGTCCTCGATTAACTCTTCAATATACCCAGACCCTAAAATCGCATCAATTGAGATGCGATCGATGCGATCACGCACCTCATTGACCATCGATTCACGTGCAATTCCTTTGAGGTATGAAATTACAATGGGTGTTTTCGAAACATCCCCCATAGTTCGCGACTCCATTTTGAGCAAAGGACTATGCAATCTTCGTCGCACCAAATTGGTGTTGATGCGCAGAGATTCCGTGAATCCATCGCGAGGACCACGTACGGCAATTTCATTCGTTGGTTCTTCGATGCCGCGTGTCTCATGCTTCATCACATCAAGGATAATCGCCTGACTTGTCTCATCAATCACGATAGCCATTTTTTCACGTATTACGTGTTCAACCACTTCACCGACCGTTTGTACGATCTGAGAAGGCGCCAAGGCTGTCAATTTCATTTGTAATCGTTGCGAAATTGCGTCATCTACCGGTATTTCACCCATCAGTATTTGATCAATTTCGGCTGTGTTAACGGATCCATCTATATAGATCATCAAGACGGAAATGGCGCCTGCATAGATGATGTCCCTAATGACAATATCAGAGCAGTTGTTAAACGCCTCTTCAAGGAGAGACTTCATAACGAAGTGATCTGCATCCAGTTTTTGCTCAAACGATGGTGGAGTGTTCTCCCCTTTGTCAGTTCCTTTTCCCATAACCTTGTCACCCCTATTCAAGCACAAGGTTATCCTTCCCAGATGAAGACGGTTTATGACAATTAACGCCGTGTCATTCGTTTTTCCGCTGCTTCTTGTTCCGGTGTGATCACGAAAAAACCGAGCATGGTAAACATGACACCCCATGCCACCCATCTGGCCGTTGCTTGCTCTTTTGCTTGTTCATTTTCATGCGACATAATGTGCAGATTAACTAAAGTAAGAAGTAAAAGAAAGAGAAATAAATTATGGCTCAAACCTGCTAATGGATCGACCGCAGCACCCACTTTAGCCCTTTTCAAAAGGTACACCCCATTTCCCATAGCTTTCATGATAATTTATGAAAGAAACGGTGATTGTTGACGGTAGTGACCCAAAGCAAGCGACGAACCTTTTAAGCCGCCTTCATCAAGAGGAAAGCGATCGGATATACATCTCACATTGTGGCACGGATAACGGCTTGCTATAATAAAATCCTTGCATAATTTCACAACCCCGTTCACGTAAAAACGAGACTTCCTGACAAGCTTCTACGCCTTCAGCTATACAATTAAGATCCTGAAATATTCACGGCGTAATCTCGAAGGGGCGATGAATGCAAGCAGTGTACGGATTTATGAGGAATTTGATGATTCACCCAAAAAGTGACGTAACTGCATAGGAAAAGAGCCTAATCTTTGGTAGTGTTAAGTTGCG
>DAHWJX010000146.1:0-18111 GCA_027343965.1 Caryophanales bacterium
TACAACACATCGCTAAGTAGTGCAATCACCGGTTAAGCTTATCAAAAACCCGCTTTTGCGGGTTTTTTTTATGTCGTAAAACGTCGGAAAGCATCGTAAAGTATTTCTTTTTTTTGAAAGGAACCCTGAACCAGATGTCGAATTGAATAGAGGTGCCAGTTGAGGAGGTTTTTGTGCTTTGGATATGATTAAAGTGCTGATAGCAGATGATAATCGTGAGTTTGCCGAATTACTCAAAGAGTATATTGGCGATCAAGCTGATATGACAGTGGTAGGTCTAGCTCATAATGGGCAAGATGCACTGAATTTGGTAGAGATGGTGCAGCCGGACGTCTTAGTGCTTGATATTATCATGCCAGTGCTTGATGGTATCGGTGTTCTTGAAAGAGTTCGTCATGCAGACGTTGCCGTAGTCCCGAGGACGATTATGTTGACTGCCTTTGGACAAGAGGTCGTGACTAAGAAGGCACTCGATCTTGGCGCATTATATTATGTGCTCAAGCCTTTTGATCTTGATGTACTCATTGAACGCATTCGCGATGTCATGAACATGTCAAGTTATATGGAACAACCTAGATCTGTTGCCGCAGGTGCAACTCTGACTGTCGCCGGATCGGCAAATGGCTCATCGAGTACGTATAGTGGGGCACATATCGTGTCTTTGTCAGCCGCTAGACCCCGAAATATCGATCAGCAAATTACGACGATGATCCACGAAATCGGTGTACCTGCACATATTAAAGGGTACCAATATCTTCGTGAGGCCATTGTTATGGTCTATAACGATGTGGAGATTTTAGGTTCCGTAACAAAGATTCTGTATCCGCAAATCGCTGATCGTTTTGCGACAACATCATCACGAGTGGAACGCGCGATTCGGCATGCCATTGAAGTTGCATGGAGCCGTGGTAACAGTGACGCCATCGGTCACGTATTTGGATACACGGTCAATATGAGTAAGGCAAAACCCACAAATAGTGAGTTTATAGCGATGATCGCTGATAAACTGCGCATGGAAGCCAAATCTGCTCGATCTTAATCTTAGGTAGGCCTTTAGAACAACGTAATGATGGCCATACAAGCCAAATGCCATGACAACCCCGGAGATGGCCCAGAAGCTATACTTTCGCCAACTTTTCATTCGCCAAGGTTGATACTTGAGATGACGAGAAGTGCGCCGCCATGATGACTTGCGTGACGTGCCGCTGTTATAATGCTACCAGCATCCGTATCAGCTAGCATAACCATGACTCCAGGTCCAAAGACAGCACCTAGCATCATAAGCGACCGTAACTTTTTTCGTGTTTTCGAGGGAGGAACCGCTGGACTTGTGGATTTCGAATCAAGCACCATGTCTCCTCCCATCCTAAATAACTTGCTTTGTCATTGTAACTCAAAAAAGTCGACTGAATAAGTCGACAATAGATTTTCATTCTAACAATATTATGCAAAAGCTTGTTCTCGTGGCTCTGCTGTATAGTGTTCCTCAGTTGTACGCTTCATCGTTTGTATGATCATTCGTTGACGAAAAATCTCGATGATGCAATCCGCACACTCTTTATTGCCGTAACGGCCACATTGATGACACAATTCATTTAAAGCAGCATGTTCCCGTTGCATGATGCGAGCACCAATTCCCTTCGAACAAGATACCTGAGTCAGTTTACACGGACAAGTTGTGAACGTAAATAGCGAAAAATGTCGAAGTTAAAAAGAAAGGGCTTTCACTAAAATTTTTGTCGAAATTGGTGTATTATGAGAATGAAACGAGTTATGGAAAGAGGAGAACTGATTATGTGGAATCAAACGGGTGTGACGCAGTTGTTCGGTATTACCTATCCTATTATACAGGCGGGCATGGCTGGTGTTAGTTCACCGTCTTTGGTAGCAGAGGTTTCTAATGCGGGATGTCTTGGAACGCTCGGAGCAGGCTATATGAGTCCGCAGGCCATTACACGCGCTATCAAAGACATCCAGGCACTTACCGACAAGCCATTTGCCGTCAATTTATTCGTCATGCAACGAGCTATCGCTTTTTCACCTGAATTGCAGAAAATGCAAACAGAGCTTGCACCATTTCGTAAGGAACTGGAATTGACAGAGCCTGATGCGATTGATTTTGAATGGTATGATTTAACGCAACAAGTTCAAGCTGTGATCGATGCAGGCGTTAAGATAATAAGTTTTACTTTCGGCATTCCCTCTTCTGATATCTTAAGCATGTTACTTGAGTCAGGCATAACGATCATCGGTACAGCAACTACAGTGAAAGAGGCTGTGATGATTGAGGATGCAGGATTTCATATCGTGGTCGCGCAAGGCATGGAAGCCGGTGGGCACCGGGCATCGTTTGCATCGGAGGATGAATTGGCGGTGCAAGTTGGTCTCATGAGTCTCGTGCCGCAAATGGTCGATCAAGTTGGTATTCCCGTGATTGCTGCCGGTGGCATTATGGATGGACGATGCATTGTTGCAGCCCTTGCATTAGGCGCACAAGGTGTGCAATTGGGGTCAGCCTTTTTATTGGCCGACGAAAGCGGTGCCGTGGAAGCGTATAAAAAAGCGTTGTTAGAGACAAACGATGAAAGCACGATTGTCAGCAATTTATTTTCTGGAAAGCCTGCTCGCGTGATTGCTAATCGATTTACAAAAGTCTTGCACACCCTTGAAGATAATGTGCCGCCTTTTCCTTTGCAAAATGCCTTGACGAGTGATATCCGAAAGATGGCCACTGTCGTAGGCGATACGGATTTGATGTCCATGTATGCAGGACAGTCATCAAGTCTGGGACGTGAGTCATCAGTTCGCGACTTGATAAACACACTTCTTTCAGAAGTGGCCATGAACCCATTTCAATATCAGGATACAAGCGATCAGAATTAGCTTGTCAAATCTTCGCGTACCATGTCTTCGATATAGGATGGCATGGTACGAACCTGATTAGTTGACCGTTACCACAATTTTGCCGATGTTTTTATTGTCTTCCATATATTCATGTGCGAGTGCTATCTCGTCCATTGAAAATACACGATCCACTAACGGGTGCAATGTTCCGCGCTCAAAAAGTGGCTGGGCAAAGGTCCAGAACTCTTGTGTTAGTTGTATCTTTTGCTCAAGGGAACGAGTGCGCAATGCAGTTCCAATGATTTGCAGCCTACGTGATAAGACGAGACCGAGATTTACATGATCCGCTTTAGCACCACCCATAGTGCCAATGATAATTACTTTACCATCCATCGCAAGACTTCTGAGATTCTGTTCGAGGTATGGCCCTCCTACAAAGTCCAAAATAAGGTTGACACCATGTCCGTTCGTATACTGCATGACTTGATCAACAAATGGTTCTTCTTTGTAATCTAGGGCAAGTTTCGCTCCGAGACGGAGGCAGGCGTCTCGTTTTTCCTTTGTGCCTGCTGTTACGATGCTACTTCCTCCAAGGACATCGACAAGTTGAATGGCAGCCGTGCCCACACCGCTTGCTCCTGCATGGATCAAGACCACGTGTCCCTGTTGTAGGTTTCCCAGCCACACAAGATTCGAATAAGCTGTTAAAAAGACTTCAGGAATGGCCGCTGCTTGCTCAAAGGTCATATTATCTGGAATTTTTGCTGCCATCATGGCGGGGACGACAACCTCTTGTGCGTAGCCACCGCCAGGCAGTAAAGCGCACACGCGATCACCAACGTTGATATTGTGCAGGTCACTGGCCACTTCTGAAACGACACCAGCCATCTCAAGGCCCATAATGTCTGACTCACCTTGCGGTGGCGGATAAACGCCTCGGCGCTGTAACAAATCAGCACGGTTAATGGCTGTAGCATGCACATGCACGCGAATCGAACCAGGTGTGAGTATGGGAGCCGGTCGATTGGCTATATAGAGTTTTTCTGGTCCTCCTGGTTGATCTATCCAGACTGCCTTCATAAGACACCTCCATAGTCATTTCGTGACGAAAGAGTTTTCCCTGATTGTAACACTTGTCTATAAATCCCTCCAAACAAAGGTCTTATTTCGTGTATAATCGACAGATAGTTAACACTATGGGAGGTTAAGGATTTTGGGAAGAGTACGACGGACTCTTTGGATTGGAGCTGCAGTGGTTGTCGTGTTGATCGGTGGTACGGTTTTTCTAGCCCAAACTGGTGCGCAAACTAACACGACCGTTACAACGGCAGTTTCTGCTTTACCCATGACGGCTTCGATGAATACATCGCTTGTGTCAATAACAGGCCGTGCTGGTGAGTTAATAGACGCAAGTACTGGGCAAGTACTCTATGCGAACCACGTTACTGCGCGCAACTATCCAGCTTCTTTGGTTAAGATGATGACGAGTCTTCTTTTACTAGATCAGGTAAAAAAAGGCCAACTAACAATGAATTCTATTATTCCGGTCAGTCAGCAGGCATTTCAGGTTGCCCAGACGCCAGGTTTATCGGTAGCGTATATCAATCCTGCTGAACATATTCCCGTGTGGAAAATGCTTGAGTACATGTATGTCGTTTCCGCTGATGATGCTGCTGTTGCCGTGGGGGATGCCCTTGGCGGAACCGAGACCTCATTTGCGCGTATGATGAATCAAAAAGCTCATCAACTTGGTCTAACTGGAACGCATTATACGAATGCATCTGGTCTTCAGGATCCTAAGCAGTACACCAACGTTCGAGATATGGGCACATTGGCTCGGTATCTGATTAGTCACTATCCAATCGTGTTAAAATATGCGTCGATGAAAGGTATGTATATCCACCCCGGACAGTACGGGACCACGTACGATCAATTATTAGGTCAATATCCAGGATTGGATGGTCTTAAAACCGGTTCAACGAATCAGGCAGGTTATAATTTTGTTGGGACAGCCAAACGTGGTCACACACGTCTCATTAGCGTTGTTTTACATGCAGGATCTTTTCAAAACGTGTTTCAGGATACGGCTAACCTGTTAGACTTTGGTTTTACGCAATTTCATCAGGTGCAGATTCGTCGACAAAACCAGCCTTTGACCCAGAAAATTTGGGTCAAAAATGGATCTGATCAGCAATTAACAGTGGCTCCTTATCAGAATATCGATGTTCAGGTGATGCGAGGCAAATCGGTGACGATAAAAGAAGTTTTATCGGTACCTGAGCTTAATGCACCCATTGCGGCTGGTCAAAAAGTCGGTATGGATGACATTGTCGTAAGCGGTCATACAGTGCTACAGGTTCCCGTTTATGCCGTCAAGGCGGACCCACAGGCTGGATTTGTCGCTAAAATATGGCGCTCCGTCATCAATTCGGCACATCAGGGAGCGAAACATGTTGTGAACTACGTGATGAAGAAACTCGGCAAATTATGACTTATGAATCGTTTTTTGTAGCAGGTATAGGGCAACTGCTGCAAGAAAAACGATAAATACGATCTTAAAGATCAGAGCGACTACTGCACTGATCACCATGAACGCCATGATGATAAAAAAGATGATGAATACGATACGAATAGCGTCCCACAACATGTCGACTAGCCACCTTTGCGCATTACAATGAAATTGTAAGGATTACGTACAGCGTAGCATGGACACGTCGAATTGAAAATGCATTGCATCGTAATGACGCGTAATTTTGCATATGATAAGGATGACTTCGGAACATGGAGGTGGTCCTTTGCAAGATATTACAGCTCAAGATGTCATTTCAGGTATGAAGACGCATTTTGATACGAAAGCGGCAGATGGTGTACGCGCGGTTGTGGTGTACCAGTTGGCTGGTGATCATGGTGGCGTTTGGACGATACGCGTAAAAGACGGGATGCTTGAAGTGGATGAAGGTATGGCAACAGGTGCGGTTGATGCCACTGTTTCTTTGACAACAGATGATTTTGTCAAGATAGCTCTAGGTGAGATTAATCCCATGAGCGCATTTATGAGTGGCAAGATTAAGGTAGACGGCAATCCTTTTGTGGCACAAAAGATGCAAGGTCTGTTTACAAGGCCATCCACGTAGGCAAAAAGGTGCAACGCAAACGCATTGCACCTTTATTTTCTTTTGGTCAATTCTCGTCTTCATCGACAATGACCAAATCATTGCGCAAAATAGGCTCGCCTTCCGGATAGTTTTGATTAACCACACCCCCACCTTCATCCATCATACGATAGATACCTTCATCAATATCTTCATGAACGGGCTGTTGGTAGTCCGATTGGCTTGGTTGCATCGAGTCCTTGACTTGCCTCATTGTAATTAAATCACCCGCCTTATTGTGGTATAATCGTCAGCGAATCCCTATCTAAGGAATTCCTCTTCATCTTAGGATGTGGAGCGTCACGGAGATTATGTAAGGAAAGAGAGGTTATATTGATGTCAGGAGTATTAGATCCATTTAAAGCAAAAAGCCAACTGAATGTTGGCGGAAAATCTGTGCTCTATTATCGTTTGCAGCAATTAGAAGATGCTGGTCTGGCAACCGTCTCGCAATTGCCTTTTTCTATTAAGATTTTGCTTGAAAACGTATTACGTAAATTGGACGGTTACGTTATCACGGAAGATCACGTGAAGCAATTGGCGAATTGGTCGCCGAAACTTGAAGACGCAAAAGAAGTTCCCTTTATGCCTGCACGCATTTTGCTACAGGATTTTACGGGTGTGCCTGTGGTGGTTGATTTGGCAGCCCTTCGCCAGGCTATGCATCGCTTGGGTGGCGATCCGAAGAAAATCAACCCGCTCGTTCCGGTTGATTTGGTCATCGACCATTCTGTACAGGTAGATGAGTTTGGACAAGCAGTGTCGCTTGAGGAAAATGTCAACTTAGAATTTGCACGTAATGAAGAGCGTTATAAGTTTTTGCATTGGGCTACGAAAGCTTTTGAGAACTTCCGCGTGGTTCCTCCATCAACGGGAATCGTGCATCAAGTTAACTTGGAATATCTGGCATCCGTTGTGCAAGTTCAAGAAACGGAAGCTGGCCTGGTGGCCTTCCCTGACTCTTTAGTGGGGACGGATTCTCATACCACGATGGTTAATGGTCTGGGTGTATTTGGTTGGGGCGTTGGTGGTATTGAGGCGGAAGCTGGCATGCTCGGTCAACCCTTGTACTTTGTGACACCGGAAGTTGTTGGATTTCGCTTAAAGGGACGTTTGCCTGAAGGGGCAACAGCAACCGATCTTGCTTTGACGGTGACAAATATATTGCGTAAAAAAGGTGTCGTCGGGAAGTTTGTCGAATTTTTTGGTGCGGGTCTTAGCAGCATGACGCTTGCTGATCGTGCAACGATTGCCAACATGGCTCCTGAGTATGGGGCGACCATGGGATTTTTCCCTGTGGACGAAGAAACGCTTCACTATTTGCGGTCTACAGGTCGCGAGGAAAGCCATATTGCTGTTGTGGAAGCTTATACGAAAGCCCAAGGTCTCTTCCGTACCGATGAGACGCCAGATCCAGTGTATTCCGATGTCGTTGAGCTTGATTTGTCTACGGTAGTGCCAAGCCTAGCCGGACCCAAGCGCCCGCAAGACAAAGTGAATTTGGATGCTATGAAAACGAAGTTTGAAGAGATTTTGGAACTACCTATCAAACAGGGCGGGTTTGGTCTTACCAAAGAACAAATCGACAAGACGGTAACCGTGACCCAAGAAAATGGCTTGATCTCGCAGATGAAAGCGGGTGCGATTGCGATCGCGGCCATTACTAGTTGCACAAATACATCAAACCCATCCGTCATGTTGGCGGCAGGGCTCTTGGCCAAAAAGGCAGTCGAACGCGGTTTAACTCGTTGCCCTCATGTTAAAACAACATTAGGTCCTGGTTCGCGTGTCGTCACAGAGTATTTGGACAAATCAGGAACATTGCCTTATCTTGAACAACTCGGCTTTTATGTCGTTGGGTATGGTTGCACGGTCTGTATCGGAAATAGCGGCCCATTAATCCCAGAAGTAGAAACGGCTATTCGCGACCAGGAGCTTACTGTTGCGTCTGTCCTCAGTGGTAATCGCAATTTTGAAGGGCGTATACATCCCTTGGTCAAAGCGAATTATCTCGCATCACCACCTCTTGTTGTGGCTTATGCGATTGCTGGAACCGTTGATTTGGATCTTGCCACAGAGCCACTCGGCTATGACGCTGAGGGTCAAGCTGTCTTCTTACGGGACATTTGGCCAACCTCCAAAGAAGTGGATGAGGCGATTGCAAGCTTTGTCACGCCTGAATTGTTCACAGCAAAATATCATCGTGTACTTGAGTCCAATGAGCGATGGAATGCGCTGCCAACCCCTGAGGGTGAATTGTACGATTGGGACAAGGAATCCACGTATATTCAAGAACCGCCATTTTTCGAAGGAATTGAACATGCTGATTTGTCTATAGCCCCTATCGAAAAAGCACGCGTCTTAGCCTTATTGGGCGATTCGGTAACGACAGATCATATTTCTCCTGCGGGTGCGATTAGCACAAAGGGCCCTGCGGGACAATTTCTTATGGAACATGGTGTGCAAGCTAGTAATTTTAATTCGTATGGTTCTCGCCGAGGTAACCATGAAGTTATGATGCGCGGTACATTTGCCAATGTGCGTATTCGCAACGAAATGGCGCCAGGAACAGAAGGCGGCGTTACCACCTATGTTCATTCAGGCGATGTACTGCCGATTTACGATGCCGCGATGCGCTATGTTGAAAGTAATGAACCTACCGTAGTGATTGCTGGCAAGGAATATGGAACGGGCAGTTCAAGAGACTGGGCAGCTAAAGGGACATACTTACTGGGCGTCAAAGCAGTCATTGCTGAAAGTTTTGAGCGGATTCATCGGAGCAATCTCGTAGGGATGGGAGTACTGCCCATCCAGTTGGATCCCGGTAGCAACTGGCGAACACTAGGCATTACTGGTCAAGAAACGTTTACAATTCATGGATTGGATGAGCAAATTGCACCGCATAAACGCGTGTCTGTAGAAGCGACGAAAACGGACGGCACGTCATTTACGTTTGATGCAACCGTTCGTTTGGATAGTAATATAGAAATTGATTACTTCCGACATGGTGGCATTTTGCAAATGGTCCTCCGCAATTTGATGAAATAAGTACAATTGATTAACATTAGCCCTCCTCTACAAAGGAGGGCTATTTAACGAAACTCGCAACATGCTAGGGATGCCTGATAGGAAGGAATACGCTAATCTATCTTCGAAAAGTGAGGTGCAGTACCGGCATGTTGGCATTGGGTGTTGATTTGGGTGGTACTAAAATTCGTGCTGGGCTCATGCAAGACGACGGCAGTGTTGCACATGTAATGGAATGTAAGACATTAGCGTATCGTGGATCGGATGCGGTGATTAGCGATATGGTAAAGCTAATGCAACAGCTCATGCAATGCGTTGATAAAAAGGATGTTCGGGGTATCGGTATAGGTTCGCCTGGTCCGCTTAATGTATCTACAGGTGTCGTGGAATCACCGCCCAATCTGCCGGGGTTTGAGCAAGTGCCACTACGATCACGTATCGAGTCAGTGATGCAACTTCCTACGTTTCTTGACAATGATGCAAGTGTCGCAGGCTTGGCAGAATATCGCTATGGGTGTGGTCGCGGGTCAAGTAGTATGCTTTATATGACGATCAGCACGGGAATCGGTGGTGGCGTTGTGGAACATGGGCAAATTATACGTGGTCGCCGATGCATGTCTGCTGAATTTGGTCATGTATCGATCGATGCAATAAATGGGAAGCTTTGCACGTGTGGTAATCGTGGTTGTTTAGAAGCGCTGGCATCAGGTCCAGCTATAGCGGAGACTGCCTCACGCGTGTTTTCCCGCCCCATGACAACGCAAGAGGTGGGACAACGCGCTCACGATGGCGATTCGTTGGCTCAGAAAATCTTAGATGACGCTTTTGATGCACTAGGGGCAGGGCTGGTCAATCTTGTTCACGCTTTTGATCCAGAACGTATCGTGCTAGGCGGTGGTGTGACGCAAATGGGATCCATGTTACTTGATCATGTGTCACATTATGTCGTGACGCATGTCATGCCGCCTTATCGTGATGTATCATTTTATTTTGCTCATTTGCGGCAAGATGTCGGCGTGATTGGGGCAGCATGCTTAGTTCCCTAGGAAGTAAATGAGGCCTTTGCTGTTCAGAACAATCAGCAAAGGCCGAGTGTGTTTTTTACTTATTTCAAGGACGTTGTTCGTAAACTGTGATCGACGATCGATTGAATCGTAATGGGTGCAACTGAACTGGCATAGTAGGATACGGTTACGTGATCTCCAGCTTGTACAAAGGGTACCACGTTAGGATCGATAGATAACGATGCTCTATAGGCTACGCCGTTCACTAAGAACAGCCAATATTCTTTAACTGCTGCACTATTTGCGCCACTTGATTGAAGTAAACTGCCTACGCGCGATATGACGCCTGTTGTTGTGGTTAGACCAGTTGCTGCCCCCGTTGTTCCCGTGTTCGCTCCTGCCAAATAAGCTTGCCATCCAGCAACAGCATCGCTCATCGTGCCTGCGATAACCGGTTGGGCGACGTTTTTCGGATCCGTAATGGCAACTTGCTGCACGATCCCCGATTGATTGACGACGGGAGCGATATAGGCGAGTGTACCAGCGACATTGTATAACAGAGCACGTCCCGACTGTAACGACGTGTTGAGAGTCGCACCGTCGATGCGTTGTGAGATGGAAAGGTCATTTTGAAGACCGGTAAATGGTGTGAAAGTCACTTGGTTGGTTTCGGCATCAACAAGAATGACACCCGATAAGGAGTTGTCACCAGGGTTCGGCGAGGTCATTGGAATCTCCCAACCGAGCCCACCGTTGCCTAAAAGAACGTTATACGGAGTGGCATGAACAGGTTTTGTAGCGAGCTGATGTGTTAAGGACGATGCAATAAAGCCCGCGCGATCCCACCCAAAACGTTGCGCTTCGTTTTGGGCAAAGTTAGGCCCGACAATTTGGCTGACCCAAGAAGGTTGCTGCCCTAAAGGGTAATAGCTCACGCGTCCTGTGGTCGGATCTGTGATGGCAGAGCCGACAATAACACGGGTGACCAAGCCCGCCAAGCCAGGTGCTGGCTCATATAACGATGTTACCCAAAAGCCGTTACCTGACGGATCAATCTCCCAATCTGACGTTCCAATGATTTTTGTCGGGAAATTCTGGTACAATACGCGCGCGAGATTGTATGAAAAACCTGCCTTAGGCGTGATTATGTACGATTTGGTTAAAACAAGGACTGGCTTAGCGGAAGGATTGTTTGCCGATGTCCACACATAGCCAGGGGAAATGTGGCGTGTGAGCCAGATCAATCCGTTATTGTAGTCTAAAGGCGATGTCCAGACCAATTGACCATGATAACGTACTAAAGATAAACCACTTTGCGATACATGGTATTGCGGTCCTAAGGACCCGATCGCATTCGATAACACGAGACTAGCGCTGTCGCGTTCTACGATGGGCACATCATTGACCGCTATGAGCGGCAAAGTAGACGTAGTTTTAGCATGGACTAAGTCGACTTGTGGGCCATAGGTGAGTGCGGCAGAAAGGTTAACCGCCGTGCCTGAGATCATGAGCGCAACAATAAAAGCTGCTGCGGTGCCGATGACTAGCATGGATAGTGGCCCTAACTTTTGTAACGCTTTTCGCATACTTTCAATGGAACCCGCAACCCCTCCGGTTTGGTTGATGGGTCTAGGGCCTTTAGGCTGCCGGGTACCTTGGTAGATGGACCATACGATAAGTCCGATCGTAATTAAGCCACCAAAGCTAAATACCGTGATAATCACAACGACAAGTATAGCGATGGCAATATACATGGCTGTTTTATTTCGTGTCAAAAGCGGAAAGGAACGTTCCAACACGTATCGGATACCACGAACGGTTGCCGCCAGCAAGACAATAAAAACAAGAAATGGAATGGTGATTGCCGGAAAGTAGCCAGTGAAGTATTCGATGATGGCTAAGATGACGACAGCAATGCCCATCATCCCATAACCGCGAAGTGGAAGGTGCCTTGGACCCCATCCCATTACCACGGCAATCATCAGCAACAAGGGCGCTAAAAGCTAGACATACACGAGGAATCACTCCACACTGCAGGATAAGACAATATTTTACCATTTTTATATTGGAAAAGCGATGTGCCTGTGTAATCCTGTTGCGCGCACAATCATAGACCGCGTACAAGAAGTCAGGTAAAATACGAGAAACACATGATTTGATAGATGGGGTTGTACACATGGAATCTTTGATCTCTGTTCAAAATGTCAGTATTTCACGTCAAGGTCGTTTTTTATTGCATGATGTGACATGGGAGACAATGCGTTCGCAGCATTGGGCTATTTTAGGGGCGAATGGCGCAGGGAAAACGACGCTTTTACAAACTGTTCTTGGGTATTTATGGCCAAGTAAGGGCCGCGTTCATGTGCTCTCCCATCAGTTGGGTCACTACGACGTACGGGAGTTGCGAAAATCGATCGGGTTTGTCAGCACCAATATGGATGCGCGACTTGAAGCAGATCAGTCTGCCTTAGCCATTACGGCAAGTGGTCGCTATGCGGCATATGGACTTTATGAAAATATTTGCCAAGAAGATCGCGAGCAAGCGATGCACTTTCTGTCCATGATGGATGCCGATCAATTGGCTACCGAGCCTTATCGGCTTTTGTCGCAGGGGGAGAAACAAAAAGTATTGATTGCCCGTTCCTTGATGGCGCATCCATCAATACTCATTTTGGATGAACCATGCAATGGACTTGATTTCCCATCGCGCGAGCGACTGATCCAAACGATCCAAAAGCTTTGTTCTACGCTCGATGCACCACAGGTGTTGTATGTAACGCACTACCCAGATGAAATCATGCCTGCTATTACGCACACATTACTTCTTCGCGATGGGACAATTGTGGGAGCGGGACTAAAACAAGAGATGTTGACGCAGGAAAGTTTATCAGCGACGTTTGGAATCTCTGTACACGTGAAGTTTCAAGACGGCTACCCGGTGGTTCGCCTGAAGCATTGAGAAAAGAGGGATGTGTTTGTGGATATCCATATGATCACGGGTCGTGCGGGAAGCGGCAAGTCTCATCAGATTATTGAGATGATCAGCAAAGAGGCTGCAGCCAATCCGTTTGGGCCACCGCTACTGCTTCTTGTACCTGATCAGGCAGCGTTCACCATGGAAACCTGGTTGACGACAGCTTCCTTAGGCGGCGCACATGTGAGGGCACAGGTATTGAGCTTTCGTCGTTTGGCTCATCAAGCTCGTATGGATCTCGATAAGGCATCGGCACGTCCCTTGCATGCCGCAGGTAAATACGCGCTTTTTGCTCAGGCGTATGCTGATGTGGCTGAACAGCTCACTGCGTTATCGCGACCTGACGCATCGGCACATTACATGGAGCGCTTATTACATTGGCTCGAAGAATGCCAACTATATGCTCACACGCCAGCGAAGTTAGCCAGTAGTGCTAAGCTTGACTCGATTGACCCTTTCTTAGGCGCCAAATTGGCTGATATGAGCCTTCTTTATGATGCCTATCAAAGGCGGTTACACGATGCTTTCGTCGATTCCTATGATTTGTTGCCTTTTCTTGCCCGTCATGCCCATGTTTGGCCAAGCCTTCGCGATGCGCAGATTTTTGTGGATGGATTTGTCGGATTCACCGCACAAGAGTTACAGGTAATCCAATCTTTTTTAACTGCACCTATTACATCGTTGACGGTGACTATTGGTGCACCTCAGGCCATCCTGAGGCAAATTCAACAACCTCTATCGTTACAGACACCTTTTGCGCAAGCGCAAGACACCTTTCGCCGCATCCTTGGCATCATTGAACAAGTGACAGCGACAGTTCCACGCATCACAGAGTTGGCAGGGCCGAGTCCCCGTTTTTTCTTGGCTCCCCGTCTCGCACATCTTGAACAACAAGTATTCACCATGCCAGGGCAACCTTTTCGATCTGCTGCAACTGATGTATTCGATGACTTGCGTTTGGCCCAAGCTACGACAAAGCAAGCTGAAGTGGACGGCGTCATCGCGGACATGCTTTCCCTAAAACGCGAACATGCGTTGCGTTTTTCGGATGTCGTATGTATCGTGCCAAGTCTTTCGCTTTATGCAGCGCAGATGATGGAATCCTTTGTTCAAGCGGGTATTCCTTTTTATATGGATGAAAGACGGACGCTCAAAAATCATCCTTTAGCTGTGTTTCTCTTGTCCGCTTTACGAGCTGCTGCTTCAGGTTTGCAAAGTGATGATGTGTTTCGTTTCTTAAAGACGGACGTTTTTCCAATACCGCGTGCGGTGGTAGATCATTTGGAAAATTACGCATTGGCTCGCGGCTTGTCAGGAGAAGATTGGTTACAGCCGATACAAGTCAGGCAGCAAAAAGACAGGCCTCTTGAAGAGGCTAGAAAAATGGTCGTCGATATTCTCTGGACTTTTCTTAATGAACTTGGTTCAGCATGTACCATGCATTCCTTGGCCAGCGCATTATGGGACTTACTCGTGGCAGTTGATGCGCCGACTACTATGAAACGATTTATGGAACGAGCCCAAGATGAGGGTGACCTTGTTATGCTTGAGATGCATGAGAAGGCGTATGACGCGGTCGTGCAAGCTTTAGATGATTTTGTTGCGGCATTTGGTGATGAGTTCGTAACGCTCGCACAGGCGCAAGACCTTATTTTGCGCGTATTTGATGGAGTTACGGTAGGCCTGATTCCTGCACAAGTTGATCAGGTTATCATCACAGAAGTGAATCGCGTTCGGGCGTTTGAAGCACAGGCAGTATTTGTAATGGGGGCGGCCCAAGGCCTCTTTCCCCTACAGGCATTGGAAGATGAGGTGCTGTCTGACGCACAACGTGAATGGCTGCTTGAAGCAGGCGTTGAGTTGTCGCCGTTTACGTCACGAAAACAGTTGTTTGAGCGCTATCGTGTGTATCTTTCGTTGACAAGAGCCACGCGGTTTTTGACTATTTCCTATCCACAGGCGGATCAGGGAAGCTCTTTATCGCCATCGATCGTTTTATCGGAGATACGGAGATTGTATGCCATAAACGATGTTCCGTGGCGCTATTATCGTGATGCTCTGACATTGCAGGATGATGCGGATTATCGCTTGTGTGTGACGCCTCAAAAAACAGCTCGTTTTTTAGCAGGTGCATTGCGCGATTTTCAAAAGGGTCAGACGTTAACCCCGTTGTGGTATGCTGCTTATGATCTATTTGCCAATCGTATCTTGTCTCAGGATCTTGCAAAAACGTTTCTCGTAGGTCTTGCTCATCGTGTATATAGTGAAACACTGCCGACGGTTCTTGCGCAACAGGTATTTGGTACGGATGTCGTTGCTAGCGTATCTCGTTTAGAATTGTTTGCGCGCTGTTCCTTTGCTCATTTCGCGACTTATGGACTGCGCCTTAAAGAACGTGAGCGATTTACGATTGATCAAGCTACACGAGGTAGTTTGATGCATGCCATTTTGCATGAGTTTGTTTTGCAATTGACACAAGATAGTTTACCTTGGGGATCCTTGACCGACGCTGCGGTAGAACAACGACTCTTTCGGTTATATAACAAACATATAGAACAATTTCGCGATCAAATGCTTACTCGTTCAGCTCGTGCAAGGCAGGAAGCCAAGCAGGTGTATGCTATTTTGCTACGCGCGCTGTGGGTGCTGACAGAGCACGCGCGGCGAAGTGCGTTTGTTCCTTATCAAACGGAGCTGTCTTTTGGTGATTGTGAAGGCAATTTGGCACCCATAATGACTTTGCCTTTGCCTAAAGGCAAGCTGCGACTGAAGGGCCGAATTGATCGCATCGATATCGCACAGGACAAAGATAAAGTGTGGTATCGCGTGATTGACTATAAAAGCAGCGAACATAAGGTATCTCTCTTGCGTATGTATCATGGTCTTATGTTGCAACTCCCTTTGTATGCAAAAGTTTTGGAACCGATGTTGCAAGATTCTTTGCAAGATGATGTGGAGTTTGCTGGGATGTTTTACTTCCCGTTGATGGATCCGATTGCCTCTGTTCAAGGCCCGACGCAAGAACCGAAAACAACGGAACAATTTCGAAAAGCACTCCGGATGCGAGGGCTGTTACGAAAGGAACCCCGAATAGTGCCTTTATTGGATGCTTCCCAAGGGGAAAAAGAGGCGCTCACAGATTTGTTTCCTAAGATGCTCAAGCAAGATGGAAATTTTTCAAGTCAAGTCATGGCCGTAACGAACGATCAGTGGAAAGGTTTAACAATGCGGGTGCAAGCGTCTGTAGTGGAATTTGCAAAGGAAATGATGGCCGGTGAAACATCCATCAATCCTTACCGGCTCACGTCGCAAGACCATGCGTGTGTGTTTTGTGAATTTCACTCCTTATGTCATTTCGAACCAGCTCACGGGATGGGATCGTATCGAAATTTGTCTGTTTTAAAAGAAGATGAGATTGCGTCTTTGCTTGACTCAGCTACAAAAGGGGGTAATGACGTTGAGGACCTGGTCTGATGCACAAATGAGGGCGATCGAAGAACGCGATAGGGCCATTTTAGTATCAGCTGGGGCAGGATCCGGTAAGACGAGTGTTCTCGTTGAACGTGTCATCACTCGTGTGCTTGGTGCTGATCAAGTCGATGTTGATCGAATTTTGATCGTGACGTTTACGGAGGCTGCGGCTTCTGAGATGAGGGAGCGCATCGCACAAGCGTTTCGCGACATGATTGATCAACATGGCTATGATGAATGTCTTAGTCGGCAGTTATATTTGTTAGAACGATCGACGATCTCAACGCTCCATAGTTTTTGTATGAAAGTAATCCGATTGGCTGGTTTACAGCTTAGCATAGAACCCGGGTTTCGCGTTATGGATAGTCAGGAGCAGGCACTGCTGATGCAAGCCACACTTGATCATGTGCTTGAAGAGAATTTTGCTTCAGGTGATGAGGCGTTTGATCAATTTGCGTTGCGATATGGGGGTACCCGTGGTGAACAAACTATTCGCGACATGGTCCTTGAGCTATTTCATTTCGCACAGAGTCAACCGCTCCCTGAAGTATGGCTTGATCAGGCTTTGCAACATTTTATCGATGCATCGCAACAACCACTTTCCGATTCGTTCCTGGGACAGGCGTTTTTTGAAGCCTTAAGTGAACGCATCGAACAAAGTGCTTCTTTGATGCAAGAAGCGATATGTATAGCTGTGCAAAAAGCGGGTCCTTTGCGCTGGCTTCCTAACCTAACGAAGGAGCGAGACGCTTTACTTGCTGCCCATAAAGCAGCAAAAATTCGTGACTATCAGGCGGTTTGTAATTACATGTCCTTTGAGTTTGGCCGCATGCCAGCGGACAAAGAATGCGATGCGGATTGCAAGGAACAGGTAACGCAACTTCGTGATCGTGTGAAGCGTGATATGAGGATACTGAAAAATGGCCTCTTGCAACGTTCTTCGCAAACTTTACTTGATGAGTTGAAGCAAGTTTTACCCTGGGTTACGTCGTTGGTTATTCTTGTGAAAGACTTTTCACGCGCATTTTTGGACGAGAAACACCGCCGTGCCGCGGTCGATTTTGCGGATCTGGAGCATCTTGCTTTCCAAGCCCTTAGTGAGACGGATGGTGCTCGGTCTAGCTTAGCCAAGCAATTGTCTGAACAGTTTGTTGAAGTGATGGTTGATGAATACCAAGATACGAGCCCTGTGCAAGACGCCATTTTATCGCTTTTGTGCAATGAGGACAATTCCAATCTATTTCAGGTTGGGGACGTTAAACAAAGTATTTATCGGTTTCGCATGGCAGAGCCCCAACTATTTTTGAATAAATATACCCAATACCAAGTTGGGGACAAGGCTATCACGATTTCGTTACAACAAAATTATCGAAGTCGTGAATCGATCATTCATGCTGTTAACGATGTTTTTCATCATTTGTTTATTCCCGCACTTGGTGGCCTTGTCTATGATGAACGGGCTTTTATGCTACCAGGAGCACAGTATCCAGAAGTACCTGATGCGGTGAGTACGTTTGCGGGCCCTGTTGAAATAGTCGTACTGAGTCAGCGTGATTTGGTGAAGGAAGATGAAACGCAAACAACTGAAGACGATGTGGATCTTTTTGATGTTGTAGATGATCGTGTGCCATTGACCATA
>DAHWJX010000156.1:0-7944 GCA_027343965.1 Caryophanales bacterium
TGCAAATGACAAGTGTCGAACAAACGATTCTACCACGTGTTGACTATCCTACACCGCAATGGCAACGTGAAGATTATGTCATCTTAAATGGCATATGGGAATTCGATTTTGACGACTATGCTGTAGGTCTAAAGGAAAAATGGTATCGTTCTCATGAATTTCAACAATCGATTGTCGTGCCATTTTGTTATCAAAGTGCGTTAAGCGGGATAGGAGAAACGGAATTTCACGATATCGTATGGTACCGTCGAACTTTTACAATTCCGCAAACATTCGCTACCAAGAGGATCGTACTGCATTTTGGCGCAGTAGATTATGAAGCTTCTGTATATGTAAACGGTGAATTGGCGATTGTCCATCAAGGAGGACACACGCCATTCTCCGCTGATGTGACCGATTTGCTCATGCCTGATGACAATGTGGTTGTAGTCCGTGCGAAAGACGTTAGCCAACAACTTGATCAACCGCGTGGAAAGCAGTTTTGGAAAGAAAATTCCACGGGAATTTTTTATACACGAACCACTGGGATATGGCAAACAGTTTGGCTCGAAGCAGTATCTCAAGTTCATATTAATGAAGCTAAATTTACGCCGGACTTTGATAAAAATGCAATTTTAGTTGAGCTCGATTTGATGGTACCTCTCCAAGAACAGGGTAAAGATGTATACCAAGTTCAATTAGATATTACATTTGAAGGACAGTCTGTGATTCGTGATCAATGGACGGTGTTTGAATCATCCGTTCATCGACAATTGTACTTAGGAAGCTTTGAAGCTCACACGAACGAAAGAACATGGAGTCCAGAACATCCCCACCTTTACGATATTGTTATTCAACTGAAACAAGGCAATGTGGTGATCGATCAAGTGATCAGTTATTTTGGCATGAGGAAAATTGAAGTAGTTGATGGTCGCGTATTTTTGAACAATCACCCGTACTATATGAAATTGGTACTGGATCAAGGATATTATCCAGATGGTATTTTGACACCTCCTAGCGATGATGCAATCAAACAAGATATTATCTTAACTAAAAAAATGGGATTTAATGGCGTTCGCAAGCATCAAAAAATAGAAGATCCTCGATTTTTATATTGGTGTGATCGACTAGGGCTTTTGGTTTGGGGAGAAATGGCAAATAGTTACGTGTTTTCTCAAGATGCGATTGAACGCATAACGAAGGAATGGCAAGAGGCAATCCGTCGTGATTATAACCATCCATGTATCGTTGTGTGGGTTCCCTTGAACGAAAGTTGGGGTGTTCCTACTCTGTTAACGGATAAAAAGCAACGTGCACATGCTGTATCGCTCTATGCCTTGACAAAGTCGTTGGACAATACGCGTTTGGTCGTATCCAATGATGGCTGGGAGCATACGATGTCAGACCTATGCACGATTCACGATTATGACAGTCATCGTGCTTCCTTGTTGCAACGCTACAGCTGCGTTGAAAATGCAGTTGCCGCAACGCCTGGGCATCGACTCATTTATGCACCAGGTTACCACCATAAAAATGAGCCAATTCTTGTCACGGAATTTGGCGGCATTTCATTTAAGTGTAGTGATTGGGATGGTTGGGGTTATTCCGGGGCAACGAGTGAGGAAGACTTCATTCATCGGTATCGTGAAGTCGTGCATGCGTTGCTGGATTCACCCAGTGTTCAAGGGTTTTGTTACACGCAACTTACTGATGTTGAACAAGAAATCAATGGGTTATTGACGTATGATCGCAAACCCAAGGTGGATCTATCGATCATTGCACAAATTAATGAAGGGAAATTTCGCGAAAAGGAGCCGGACATATCGTGAGAAGAATACAGAACCTTCTTCTTGGCTCCCTTGCTGTGATGTCATTGTGGGCAACGCCCTCACTTGCCACATCGAAAGGAGTGGCAAGTGATACGTTTGTGAATCCGATTATGGATCAAGGGGCAGATCCTTGGGTCGTTCGTTATGACGGTTACTATTATATGACGATGACCACAGGAAATAATGTCACAATCTGGCGCTCTTCAACCTTGACTGATATAGCAAGTGGCGAACAAACTATCGCTTATGATCCTGGTACTACGGATTTCTCAGATATTTGGGCACCGGAGCTACACCATTTTGGGTTACATTGGTACATTTATGTGGCGATGGATCATCATACAGATAATAAGACACATCGCATGTACGTGCTTGAAAGTGCCAATAACGATCCACTAAGTACCTATCACTTGGTTGGAGAGATACATGATCCAAGCAATCAATGGGCTATTGATGGAACAGTACTAACTTTACACGATAAATTGTACTTTATTTGGTCGGGGTGGGCTTCTGTAAGAGATCAGATACAACGATTGTATATCGCACCGATGAAATCACCGACACAAATTGATGGAGCACGTCATCTCCTTTCATCGCCCTATCTTTCGTGGGAGACAAGTAAAGCTCCGATCAACGAGGGACCTGAGGTTCTTCAACACGCTGGTAAAACATTTGTGATTTATTCTGCTAATGCAAGTTGGACAAATAACTATTGTTTAGGCATGTTAACCTTTAAAGGTGGAAATCCTCTTGTTCAAATAAACTGGATAAAGAGCCCTAAGCCTGTATTTTCATCAACAGCTTTTGTTAAAGGGCCTGGACATGCCTCGTTTACCACATCAGAAAATGGATCGCAGTGGTGGATTGTGTATCATGCTGCAAGATATGCAGGATCAGGGTGGGATCGAACAATTCGAACACAACCTTTTATGTGGTCAAAACATGGGATACCTGAGTTTGGTTTACCTATCCCGTTAACAGAATCATTACCTTTACCTTCTGGAGAAAAACAAATACGAATAACGTATTATCCCATCAAGCAAAACAATGTCTCATCGACCTTTGCTGTATCCGTTACACACGCTGGATTGTATGGCATGTATGTGCGCTATGAAAATGCGTCTGGGACAATGACGATGCAAAACTTGTATGTGAATGGGATGCCTACGCTACCGTTGACATTTCCTAATTTGGGGGTGCAAGGTAACGTATCCAATTTATTTACGACAGTAAGTTTGAAGGCTGGGAAAAATATTTTACGTTTCATGGAAGGGCCACTGGCTGCTAAAGTCTTATTTTCGCAAATTGTCGAGAAGTAGATTATACTTTGATGGTGCACATCGTTTATGAATCACCTGAGGCACTTATGTGCTAATGGTGGTTTTTCTTAGGTTGAGGGGGAATTTGTTTTGTTATGGATTATTTTATTGATTTGTCTTTTGCAGCTTGTTTTGCTTGTCTTTTTGTTGACAAGACAAAAAAACACTCGCAAGACGGTACAACTTCTTGAACAAGTGTCGGCATTGTCCAAAGCGCAGGAGCGCCTTGACGCCATGTTATCAACGCAAGCAACTCAGTTGCGCGAGGAAATTCATCGCTCTGCGCAAATGGGACGTGAAGACTTACATACGAACTTAGTGAGATTTGGTGATCTGATGAAAAGATCAGTTCAAGATTTGGGATTGCAGCAAAAAAACCTGCTGGATACTTTTTCGAAGCAATTGGTCGATCTTACGAGTATGAATGAAAATAAGTTAAATGCCATACGAGATACCGTAGAAAAACGCCTACACTTGCTTCAACAAGATAATGCGAGCAAACTGGAAGTAATGCGCCAAACTGTGGATGAAAAATTGCATGCGACACTTGAAAAACGCTTAGGTGAATCGTTTGCTCTTGTGAGTGAACGACTTGAACTTGTCCACAAAGGGCTTGGAGAAATGCAATCCCTTGCTAGCGGTGTAGGGGATTTAAAACGCGTGTTGTCCAACGTGAAAACGCGAGGTACTCTTGGGGAAATGCAACTGGAAAATATCCTTGAACAGATTCTTACACATGAACAATATGAGAAAAATATCGCTACGAAGTCCCGCAGTAATGACCGTGTCGAGTTTGCGATACGTTTGCCTGGACATGAAGATGATGCGATACACAGTGTGTTATTACCCATTGATGCCAAGTTTCCTTTAGAAGATTATCAACGACTCGTAGAAGCGAGGGAGCAAGGAGACGGTGATCGTGCCCTTGAAGCTGCAAAGTCGCTTGATGCTAGAATTAAGCAAGAAGCGCGTTCAATTAGTGATAAGTACCTAGATCCGCCATTAACCACCGACTTCGCCTTATTATTTTTACCGGTTGAAGGCCTTTTTGCTGAGGTGCTGAGCCGCCCTGGATTGTGGGAGTCGGTGCAGCGAGATTATCGTGTCATTATTACTGGACCTACCACGATCACCGCATTTTTGAATAGCCTTACCATGGGTTTTCGGACACTTGCTGTGCAAAAGCGGTCGAGCGAAGTATGGCAATTGCTCGGTGCTGTAAAAACGGAGTTTGGAAGGTTTGGAGAAGCCCTTGAAAAAACGCAAAAGAAACTGCAAGAGGCAAGCAATACGATGGAGGCTGCCTCTACGCGGTCACGAGTTATGATGAGAAAGCTCAAATCAGTTGAAGCTTTGTCTGATGCCGATACACAGCACATACTACCTGTCGATGAGTTGGTCGATTTGGATGGATGAATTCTTAGCTTGGCCCCACTGAGCAGCCATCTTCTCCTTGGTAAGCACGAAGGTGAAGACAAGCGCTAAGGCGGCCGGAATGAGTGTCCATGCAAATATGTGTGAAATGGAATACGCAAGGGCATTTGAGAGCTTCATCATGATGAAAGAAGGTACATGGGCACGTAGCGCAGGGGATAAGATAGCTCGTGGATCCATATGTAAAAAGCTTGCAGGTATCGTGACACCTGAAAAAGCTTTTTGGATTTGCGAAGAAAAGTCGTTTTTTTGAATCGTTCCATAGATTGTGATGCCGACTGCCATAGCTAGTTCCCGCACGAAGTTCATCGTTGAGCTGGCGCTCGCGCGTTTAGAAGCATCGAAGGATTGCATGGCTCCCATACTTAAAACGGAAAAAGAGGCGCCAATACCAAGTCCTGTGATAATCATTTCCATAGTGATTGTCATGTGGGTAGTCTCTGGTGTGATTGTGGTTAAGAGATAAATACCGAGAATAAATAAAATTCCAGATGCGAGCATCACTGTCCTATAACTGATTTTCATCACTAGCATAGCACCCACTTGACTAGCCACAACGGATGCAAGCATCATCGGAAGGAGAATAAGTCCCGAATTTGTGGCATTGCCACCCATCACACCTTGAATAAATAAAGGAATGAATAATACAGCGACCACATAGGCCGAACTGGAAAATAGCGCGACCAGATTACTTCCGGTGTACAACCTATTACGAAACATACTATAGGTAATAATAGGTTCCTTAACTCTTGCTTCAATCCACAAAAAGGCAAGCAAAAATATCGCGGCAAGTACAAATAAGCCGATGATTATAGGAGAATTCCAAGCATATGACGTGCCGCCTAGTTGTAAAGCAAACATCAACATACCTACAGCGGGAACCATGGTGATCACGCCAAACCAATCGATACTTTCTTGCAGGCGGATATAGGATTCCCGATAGCCAAGTAAAATGAACAAAAATGCCGCGATGCCGATCGGTAAATTGACGTAAAAAATCCAGCGCCAAGAAAGATATTGAGTTATGTAGGCACCAAGTAGAGGGCCGAAAATACTTGATAAACCAAAAACGGCACCAAATAATCCACCGATTTTGCCGCGCTGTTCAGGGGAGACGACATCAAAGATGATGGTGAATGCAATTGGAGCAAGCGCACCGCCACCTATACCCTGAATAGCACGATAAATAATCAATTCGGTAATATTTTGCGCGGTCCCACTTAACATGGAACCGATGAGAAAAACGACTAACCCAAACATGAAAAAACGTTTTCGACCATAGATGTCAGAAAGCTTGCCGAAGATCGGCATTCCAGCCATTTCTGTCACCATATAAGCAGCGGTAACCCATACAAATCGGTCCAATCCACCTAAGTCAGCGATAATTGTGGGCATCGCAGTCGCGACGATCGTATTGTCCATTGCAGAAACGAGAATACCAAGAAGTAGCCCGAGCATAACAAGTGTAAAATGCGTTTTCTTGATTGCCAAAAAGTAACCCCCTTTTCTCCATAGAATCACTATACCAGATAGTTCGAGGAGTTTATTCTGTCTTCTCGTCACTACTGTGCGTTACTTCATATTTGTTGAAAATAGTGTGTGGTACGCTATACGTACACACTGTTTGCGGAAAGGTTGTGCAACATGGCTGATCTTGAATTTGAGACTTATCTTTCGTGGTATGCGACAGGAAACGAAGGCAATGGCACTGTACAATTAGGACAAAAGGAAGTTATTTATTCCGCGCCTGCGAATATGGGTGGAAAAGGTGTCGGCACCTCACCTGAGGAACTGTTATTGGCGGCAGTAGCCGCGTGCTACAGCGGCACCTTGATGGGTTTATTGACGAGAAAAGGTTTACCAGTTGAACATGTCAAGATTCGTGTTCAGGGCATCGTTACAGGATATCCGTTGAATGCGAAGTTTGCAACGCTACGTGTTCATCCTGACATCATCGGTGGTGACAAAGAGCAACGCACAGCCTACCAAGATGTTGCATTGTTAGCTCGTGATCGGTGCTTTATTGGTAAAACCATTGCTGGTAATGTTGCTTATGAAGTTTTGGATGTACAAATTAGTTGATGACCTTCAAGTAGTATGCAGTACTTTCAGATTTTCTCCAGTATCCTGAATTATGATTTACTCATTGATACATCGCGTGATCCCCCCTATCGCGCGGTGTATTTTTATTTTTATATCTATATGTAATAATACCTAACATATAAAACCTTTACATATGTCGTTTTATAATATTTCAACTTTTAATCTTGAAAAACCTATCTTTGTATGTTATTTTATATTACATAAAAGATGATAAGGAGGAGTGAAAATGCAAGCAACATTAAACACCACGCATTTATGGGAGACAGAGTTGCTTCAGCGACTCCTCCGAGATTCGGAAGCTCCGGTTCGGCTAGTGGGAGATCGCGCTTTGCAGTATCACATTACCCATCGTATAGCGACGTCGTACAACACCGATAGTTTGCCATGGACACTGGTTACCACGATCCAACAAGAAGCTGCTGCCATGAACTGGGTAAGAGAGTTGGGTTTTAAGCAGGGCGACAGAAAAATCCAAGCGTTGAATTCATCAGTTATTTTCTTACGGGAAGGCGAGCAACGCATCGATTTACAAACCTTAGACTTGCCTAGGCTGCGTAAATCATGGTTGTTGAAACGATTTTATTTACAAAAGGTCACGTTGCCGATTGCGGATTTACTCCTGACGACATTGCAACAAACACAGCTTCCCACTGAGACTCTACTTGATGTAGCCTCGATTATCTATCATGCTCCTGTGACGGGGGATGATCGGGAAGATGGCATTAACGCACAGCATATAGCGTTTGTTTTATCGAATGATTGGAGTTTATGGACAGAATGCATGAGTAATTTTGGCGCCATGCTTCTTAATGTAAGACAATCTAATATGGAAAAAGATAAACTTTACGTGACTTTGCGCAAAATTTATCAGATCATGGATCGTATTGAGGATATGCCTAAGTCGCTACGTTTTAAACTTGCCTCCATGAAAAAAACGAAATTTTCTTACTAAAAGAAGAGCGTTGTATTTTGCGACACACAACAGAGTGTGTCGTTTTTTGCGATAACGTTTTTGATTATCGATAAAACTGCTTACATAGGTCTTGAATAGAGAGAAGCAGTATAATAGTATGGTGTATATCAACGTTTTCACGGTAACGTTTTTGACTATTTTTCTTCAACGAGAATGGCCTGATGGGAAGGGGAACTTAGAAATGGTCACAATTAAAGATGTCGCCAAAAAGGCAGGTGTTTCCGTTTCGGCCGTTTCTCGCGCTTTAAATAATTATACGGATATCAACGCAAAGACAAAGGAAAAAATTTTACGAGTTGTTGAATAG
>DAHWJX010000162.1:0-15957 GCA_027343965.1 Caryophanales bacterium
TTTACCTTCTGCGCCTATCGCAGAAGGTAAATGACCCTGTGAGAGTATTTTTTTTCCGTGTAAAGTCAAAATATCCACACGCTGATTTTGTGTTAAGTCAGCAATGAGCCATTGCGAACTATCTTGACCTACACCTTCTTGCAAGTGACTTGGATAGGCTTCAGCGACTTGTTTCGCTTGTGTGAGGACAGAGGCTTGTTCTCTGTGCAATAACCAAGTGGCAAGATACGAATAGATAAACAAAGTGAATCCCAATAAGATTAGGGTCATCGCGATCAGCGAAAATAACGATATGCTCGTTTTGAGGGTAGGTTTTCTCATTCGTCCTTTACCATGTAGCCGATGCCGCGTACCGTTTGGATGATGGTATCGTCGCGGTCCAAGTCAACCTTATTTCGCACATAACGAATATAAACGTCAACTACGTTCGTCTCACCGCGAAAATCATAGCCCCACACATGATGCAGGATCATGTCTCTTGACACCACGTGGTTCTTGTTTTCCAAAAGATACTGCAAGAGGGCAAATTCTTTCGTTGTTAAATGGATTTGGTGATCTTTGCGGACCACTTCTCGTGTACTTAACGTCATACGAAGGTCATATGCTGACAGCACCATATCCCCCTCATCTTTGTAGGAAGCTCGTCTCATCAACGTGCGAATGCGTGCTAACAGTTCCTCGATAGCAAACGGCTTAACGACATAATCATCCGCCCCATAGTCAAGTCCTGCGATACGGTCAGGAATGGAGCCGCGTGCCGTGATCATCACGATAGGAACTTGGCTTTCAGCGCGTAGCCTTCGGCATACTTCATAGCCATTCATTCCGGGTAGCATAACGTCCAGTAAGACGATATCAAAGGACTGCGAAAGGGCAGTCTGCAGGGCCTCTCTACCATCACTTTGGACAATTACGGTATAGCCTTCATGCTCTAATTCCAATTGGACAAAACCAGCGATGTCATCATCATCTTCGACAAGTAAAACATTGCTATGTGTCATGACTATCCTGGTTCGAAAAACCTACTAAAATCTCCAGTAGGCTTTTCCGACTCTTTCGAGTCCGCGGTCTTGCAGGATTCATCCGCTTGGAGGCTGCTCTCGCACCACCGAAGATGAGCCGGACCAGAGGACGGAAAAGTTGTCTTATCCTGTGTCTGATTCGTGTTTCCATCTTCCCAGGTGTTACCCGGTCCCGATAAGATTTCCCGCCGTGCCTTTCTCCACGTGTACACGGCAGGAGCCTTTCGTTACCCTTGAAGCAGTTCCTTGCGTTGATCCAACCACGAAACCAGGCTACCCCCTTTCCCCTGCAAGGTTATTTTAATCTGTTTTTCGATACGCCGTCTCGTTGAACGTTTGCCTAGCAACCAAGTGCTTCCCCGTGATCCAGCGAAATGTCCAACCGCCACGCTACCTGATTGACACCCTCTTTGAACTGCAACAGATAGAGTTCGCGGCTTCCGAAAATCACCGGAGGAAACGTGCTTTGCTCTGCATGTTGTTGATAAAACCCCACCTTGCGTTGCTGCTTCTCCAGTTTGCTTCGGAGTCCCGGCAACTTGCGTGAGGTTGGGTCTTGTCTTGTGATCTTGTGTATCCTCGCCGCCGTCTTTTTCTCGCGTCGTTGCCAAAGTTGCAAATGCTCTAGGACGAGGACCTTTCGATCCTTATATTCCACCAAGACAACAGATACGTCTCGCCGTGCGACCATCTGCAAAACCTTTTGTAACCCATGACGGTGTTCATTCAGGCCGCTTGCCGTATCAGAAATCACGGCGAAAATAGGCCAGCCCTGTTGTGCGGCATAAGCGCTCAATTGACCCGTTTGACGGTCCAAATTTCCTGCGTCTTCTTGCTTCTTCGTGGACACCCTAGCATAAATGGCGCACGTAAAAGATGGTGATTCGTCTTTCTCGTGCATAAGTTTTTGTAACCCGGCGACATGGTAGCGATGATGCCCGGTTGGTGTCCGCTCTGGCGTTAATAGGCCGTTCTCTTCCCATTTCCGCAGGGCGCTGACACCGAGCATCTTCGCGGCCTTTCCGATACTCACATACTTTTCTTCCATCCTTACAGGTAGTACAAGGTTATAATACCTTATGTTTTTGTGCGCGATAAAGGGGTGACGCAATTGGTTGCGCCACCCCAGAGCATTCAAGCTGCGATTTATTGCGCCACTTTGCTAGATGTGTCAGTCTCAGCCACAGTGGACGAATCTATGCTACCGTTATTCACTTGGCTGCCAACTTGCTGATCGATGTTCGGACCAACATCTTGCGTTGTTTGCGTGGACTCAATTGAACTTGGTCGCGTTGAAACCGGTACTGACTTTACATTCGTTGCAGCGAAGGTGGCGGTTTGTGAAAATAACGCTACACCGCCAACTAAAGCCAAGGATGTTGCTGCCATGATAAATTTATTCAATGAGAAAACCTCCTTTTTGGTGATGGGACTAGTATAGGGCGACAAAGTTATATCCATCTTGGATAGAGATGATAAGGCGTATAGAATTTCATGATAATTATCTCAGAGGCCAACTTTGGATAGATAGGGACTGTCGCCGCCACGTCCTAGTAAAACTTTTCATATCCCTGTTGAGAACGGGGTGTGAAAGGTATGGGAAAAAAAGCATTTTCAATTTTGATTAAGGGACATAAGCCTGGGCCTATCGTGATGGTTACAGCGGGGATACATGGAACGGAAATTGCGGGAATCTATGCAGCAAAAAAAATGCTTTCGCTACGAGTACAGCGTGGGCGTCTACTTATTATTCCTATCGTTAACGCAAAAGCTTATTTGCTAAGAACTAGAGGGATTCCGGATGTAAATCGCCAATTCCCTCGTTTCCGAGGAGATCATTGCAAAACACCCCTCGCTCAACGTGTATTTGAACTCGCTAAAACTCATCGCCCAACGTGGTGCATTGATCTTCATGAAGCAACTGGATTTGCAAGTAAGGATCCAGCAGCGCTGGGCCAATCGATTCGTGTGTATCCAAACGCAAAAACACAAAGTGTGGTTCAAACGGTAGTATCTCGTATGAATATAGATATTTCTACACATGATCATCACTTTGTTACCCGATCATGTGTACTTCCTGGATCCTTTCGGACAGCTTGTGCTGTAGTTCTTGGAGCCCACAGCGTGACTACGGAGACGTCCATGCAGTTATCGTTGCAAAGAAGGATTCAATATCAGTTTTTGATGGTAGAGAACATTATAAAGGAGCTTAAAATGATATAAGTCGCTAACACCAAGGTTGATCGTGATGACTTGACCCGGGTTTAGATCAACATACCTTGTGAGCATGGTGGCGTACCCGTTTCGGTTGAGCATGCGAGAAGTGGTTAGCAGTCTCACCAGCTGTTTTTGGTTCTTCTTTAAAGTTAGCGATATAGATAAAAATAAAATAGAGAAAACCTGCAGTTCGTTAAGAATTTCTTATGTGGATCAAATGTCCGTATCTATCTACAGACAGAGATGCGCCTCCGTATAAATCCACTTGCAGGTTGACGAAGCCATCTGCCATGCGTAGTACACTGGACCTACCAAGAAACACAAAGGAGAGGTTCCCGTGCTGACGCACACCTTAACCATGGTTGTACTTATCGGTCTCGTTCTCATTTGGGCCATCGCTCGTTAGGTACTACCCCGAAGAGTGAGCCGTTTTCCTTTTATTATTCTTCCTCTACTTGGTATTTTTGAGGCTGTGAAATCACTACCTCAGTCGACAATTCTTGTAAATCAGTTATTAGAGGCAACTGTGGCACTGTCCATCTCTATGGTGATTGGCTTCTTGCAGGCCCAAGTCACTAGTGTCTACACAGAGTCTGATGGTCTAGTTTACATGCGGGGTGGTTGGATTTACCTCATGCTCTGGATTGTCCTGTTTGCTAGCCGCATCGTCACAGATATCGTCTTTGGGAATTTGGGAAACTCTTTTTCCAGTGTCACTTGGATTATCTGGACTGAATTGGCCGCTGTCTGGGGCACCAAATCGCTTTTTAAAACTGAGCATAGGTCTGACAGCTGCAGTGGTGATCGTCGCCGTCGCCGGTGGTAGCTATCCAGGAAACTTGTGGAGTGGTATTGCACAAATAGTCCTCTATCGGGTGCTACAAGAAACACTAGCCAACGCTGTGCGGCACTTTATCGCAACCCACATTGATGTGCGTCTTGAAGAGAACAATCGGCAGGTGAAAATGACCGTGGTGGATAATGGGTCGACAGCACCCCAAGCGCAGCTTCAACCTGGCTTTGGGTTACGTAACATGAAGGCAAGATGCGAAGAAATTGGCGGGAGTTGTGTCTGGGAGGTACGTCAGGACACTGGCGTTAACGTGAAGGGATCAAATACATCTTGAATGTTCAGGAGGGCATTGCAGCCACACAGCCGGATGTTGTCTTGATGGATATTCGCATGCCTGGTCTGGACGGCATCATAGCGACGCAAGAAGCGCTTGTACACAATCCTAATTTGAAAATTGTGGAGCTGACAACCTTCAATCAGCTCGATCACGTGGTTAACGCGATTCGTGCTGGAGCTGTTGGATTTCTTCTAAAAGATGCGGAAGCGACCGAGATCGTTGAAGGCGTACGTGCAGCTAGCCGGGGCGAAGCTTTTTTTCGTACAGAGCACGCAGGATTGGCGATGATCACAGCAGTGAAACCTATGCCGTCGTTGGAGAGGGAAGAGGCCCTGGCCGCTGCAACCATGAATGGCAATGGTGGTGCTTCATAAGATTACGTCCAAAGTATGACGGAACGGGAATTGGATGTTCTTCAGGAAATGGCTTATGGTCGGCGTAACAGTGAAATTGCCCGGAACCTGCAGGTATCAGAAGGTACTGTAAAAACACACATCCATCATATTTTTGATAAATTGGGTGTGGACGACCGGACTCAGGCTGTCATTCTTGCATTGCGACAGGGTATAGTGAAATAGTCACAGTGCCCACTTTTATAAACATGGAATACACGGTGCAAAAGAGTGATGAGGAAAAGTTCGTAGATTTTAAGCAACAGATGATTGATAAAGCTTTTAAAACTTGCGTTCCCGCCAGTGACATTGCTCAAATGTATGTTGACGATGAACGGTTTAGAGCGTTCTATGACGCTGACCAACCAGACAATGCAGAATTTTTGGATGAAGTCATAGCGGACGCGCTCTCACAGGCATTTACGAGTCGCTCCATGAATATTTCAGGTCAATTTTATGCAGTTGAGAAATTGGTTAAAATTTAATATAATAACAATATATGAAATAAAGAAATTCGCCCTTTAGCCTCTATTTTTCAGCTTTTGCGGTACGGTCGGTCGTGACCTTTTATTTGCAGATTAGGAGTGTTCAAGTTGCCGATTGAAAAATCTGTTAGCTTAAACGAGGATGATTTTTCGGGGCTTTTCGGAGATTCGTGTGCAGGGACGTTGACACTTGTAACTGACGCAAGAGGGAATATCGTCATGGCCAATGATCGAGTGTGTGAAGTTTTTCAGTATACACATAGTGAATTGTTGGACCTGAATCTTAGCTTAATCCTTCGTACGTCGGAAAGCGATACATTAGTTCGCAGTGCAATTTGTAGCGGAAGAGTGTGGCATGGCGAGGTTTTGTGCTTTTCTCGTAATGAAAGCGTTATTTGGTTGCTTGCTACAATTATTCCGCGCTTCAATGATAAAATGAAGTGTGTGAGTCATTATTTAGTCACAGCAACAGACATTACTCATTATAAACAAACATACCAAGGGGTGACGGCATCCAATCAAGTTGACATTGTAAGGCAATGGGTTGCAGGAATTGCGCATGAGATTAGAAATCCGTTGACTGCAATTCGAGGTTTTCTGCAATTGATGCAGATCAAACAGGATGAAGGATCGCGATTTTTGAATATAGTTCTGTCGGAAGTCGATCGAATAGCCAGCATTTTAACGGAGATACTATCAGTAGGAAAATTTCAAACGGGTGATGGTTCTACTGCAGATATCCAATATGTACTTGCAGCCATTACACCGCTATTATCAGCGCAAGTAGCATTACATAACATAAACCTGACAATACATGTTGAGGCATTTGCCTCGAATGTGATGTGTTCCGAATCAGAGATAAAGCAAATCATACTTAATATTGTAAATAATGCTATTGAAGCTATGCCGCATGGTGGGGTGTTGGATATTTCAATTGAAAAATGCGGCGCTGAAAATATTATTCTTCGTTGTTTGGACAACGGCATGGGTATGCAACAAGAGTTGCTCTCGAAAATAGCCAGTCCCTTTTTCACTACAAAAGAGGAGGGTACTGGCTTAGGATTATCGATTTGTAAATCGATTTTGGCCTCCCGTGGTGGCCATCTCAACATTCAAAGCATGGAAGGAATCGGAACGACGGTTGAAGTAGTATTTTGCGCAGTACCTAAAGATTTCTCAGCCGGATCATGAAAATCGCATCACACTTTTACCTCCATACGCCGATCGTGCTGGGAAAGATTTGCGTATTGCGCTTTGATACGAAAAAGATGCTGCCGTTTATCATGGCAGTGGTGTTATCCAGGAAATTCACGGGAATTTTGCGTGATAATATATTGATGAACATCAGCTAAGTAATTAACAGTTGACACAGCGGCCATGTGAAAGGTATAGTCTATATGGGAACGGTTTCAGGTAACGGTTCCATCGATAAACTAAGTACTGCGAGGGATCGGCAATGGTTCGCATGAACGATGGTGTACAACGCGTCACCATCATCGATGTCGCGAAAGCAGCCGGAGTTTCTAAAACTACTGTATCCCGCTTTCTCAGTGGTGAATACGAATCCATTGCGCAAGGGACTTCCAAGAAAATTGAGGCTGCTATTCAGAGTCTTAACTATCATCCAAACCGGATGGCCAGCGGATTAAAAGGCGGGAAAAGTCATCTAATTGGTCTGATTGTTGCGGATATCACCAATCCGTTCTCTACAGCCATTTTGCGCGGGGCAGAGGATATTTGCCATCAATATGACTACAGCATGTTGGTTTGCAACTCTGACAACAATCCTGATAAGGAACGCAATTATATCCTCATGCTTCAGTCTCATCAAATTGATGGTCTTGTCATTCAAACTACAGGTCAAAATCGATCGCTCTTGCTGGAGTTGCAGAAGGACAATACACCGATTGTTTTTCTTGACCGTGAAGTATCGGATATGAACGTAGACCTTGTGACCGTAGATAATCGGCAAGCGACGTACGATGTTCTTGACTATTTGTTAAACCGAGGTTATCGGGATATTGGCTATTTTACACAACCGATTGCTGATGTAAGCACGCGTACCGAACGTGTTCGAGCATTTAAAACATATATGGAAGAGCAAGAGTTTAACGTGAAAAGTTCGGTTTATGAGATCAATGTCGGAAATAGCGATCTGATGACGGAGGGCGTCAAGTCGTTTGCGAATCGGGAGACAACCAAATATAAGGCAATTTTTTCCGGAAACTCTGTGATGTTACTGAAAATTGGTCTTGAGTTGCAACGCCTAGGTTACCACGCTGGAAAGGATATCGCACTTATAGGGTTCGATGATCCGGAATGGGCACAAATGATGGGAATATCCACCGTTGCGCAGCCTACATATAATATAGGAGTGAAAGCGCTAGAGTTATTGTTGGCGCGCATCCGGGGTGACATAGGAGAAGCGCGAATCATTCGCGTACCAGGTGCATTGATTGGTCGTGAATCGACGCCAATGGTAACGGACTTGGATTAGAACAAGCGACTGTTGGTGTAGGGGATAATCGACAATTGGATCTAGCCAATGTTCTATGCCTATTATTTATTTTTATGGAACCGTTCCCATAACCACAAGAACTATGGTACTAAGAGTGAGGCTAAGTGACCCAATGTATGAGCAAACACGAATCGCTCAAGCAACTTATGATCACAATGCATCACTGGAGAGAAGGAAGTAGGATGATGACCTTTATCGCAACGACTGCTTTGTTACATGAGGGGGATCATGATCAATCCACCGTTATAGCACGAATTGCTGAGTCGGAGGCGGACGGCATTGAGATTCGGGAGGAACTATTTACTATTGAGCCGAGCAAGAGTGATCTGCAGATTTTGCAAAGGCAATGTTCAAAAGTAAATCTGGTTATCCATTACTCTTCGCCGAAGCCCATTTTATGCAATGACGCTTCCTTGAATCCAGAGGTATACGGTGTTTTGCATCGCGCAAAACACCTAAATGCTAAGCTTGTTAAGCTCACTTTGGGCAACGGTTCTCTTGAGACGGTCGATTTGAAAACGCTTTGCCAAATCAGCAATCTAACTCAGGAATATGCCTCAATTCGAATTACGATTGAAAATGACCAGACGGAGAAGGGGGGAACGTTGAAGCGCTTAGATGCATTCTTTGGACTCTGTCAAGCAAACGGAGTCCCGATAGGAATGACGTTTGACTTGGGGAA
Source organism: Caryophanales bacterium (assembly GCA_027343965.1). Classification (GTDB taxonomy): domain Bacteria; phylum Bacillota; class Bacilli; order Alicyclobacillales; family SLC66; genus JAKACU01. Next base: position 8,447 of record DAHWJX010000162.1, read on the forward strand.
TTGGCTATGGATCGGGGAAGATCCGGTCAAATCCGCCATACACTTGAAAGAGCATGTGTGGTATGTCCACGTGAAATCTGCGGATACAAGCATATTTCCACCGCGAACTGAGGCAATAGAATGGGAGAGTCAACGAGACCAAAAGCTGGCCCAAGCATTGTCGATTTTGCCCAATTCCTGTCCGCGATGTGTAGAGTATGGCTTGACGGACTGCTCAGTTGGCCCACTGCGCAATCACGTTCATCAAATGAGGAATTTTGGCAAGGAGTTGTTAGCATGAACCACTGGGACGTTCTTACATTTGGCGAACCGCTCGTCAATTTTGTGGCTGAGAATGAAGGTCCAGTTCACGATGTGGTGCACTTTATCAGGTCTTTGGGAGGTGCCGAGACGAACGTTGCTGTGGGTCTCTCTCGCCTTCAACGCAGTGTTGCGCTCATTACGCAACTTGGATCTGACATCTTGGGTGACTATACGATTTCCGTGTTACAGAAAGAAGGTGTAGACGTATCGTTAATTACTCGTGGTGAAAGCGAATACACAGGATATCAGTTCAAAACAAAGGCGATCAAAGGAGATCCAGAGATTCATTACTGCCGGCGCAATTCTGCTGCAAGCAAGGTAAAGTGGAGGAATTCGTTGATAGATGCGATTCGCGAGGCTTCTCATGTTCACCTTACAGGGATCCCCTTGGCACTTTCCAATTCTACACGAGCCGTGTCAGCCGAAATCTTGGAGGTATCTAGGCAATATGGTATTCCGGTAACATTCGATCCCAATTTACGTCCGGTTCTCTGGTCATCCGAACACGAAATGGTGACAACTGTAAATAAGTACGCTGTTCTGGCAGATATCGTGATGCCTGGAATTCGAGAGGGCCAGATTCTGACTGGCTTTCAAGAGCCACGAGACATTGCAGGATTTTATCTCAATAAGGAGGTGAGGCTGGTCATCGTTAAGCTGGGGCCTGAAGGGGCTTACTACAGAAGTCATGAGGAAGAAGGTATCGTAGCTGGATTTACCGTACCGAAAGTTGTCGATACTGTCGGCGCTGGAGATGGATTTGCTGTAGGCGTCATCGATGCACTCCTAGATGGTTTGCCCGTACGGGAGGCGGTACGGCATGGATGTGCGGTTGGGGCTATGGCAGTTATGTCGGAAGGTGATCTTGATGGTTTACCCAATATTACTACTCTTTCAGCATTTATGAATTCGAACCTAGGGAGGATGTCCACATGTTGATGAATAATTCACTATCCAGTTCTCGATGGACGCGATTGATCCCAATTATATTCGTCACGTACAGTTTGGCCTTTCTGGACAGATCGAACTATGGATTTGGTGCTGCATCAGGTTTGACACAGGCACTTCATATCACTGGGGCAGCCTCCTCTTTGTTAGGTGCTCTATTCTTCTTAGGTTATTTCTTCTTTCAGATTCCTGGTGCCCATTATGCGGAGAAATACAGTGCGAAGAAACTTATTTTCTGGGCATTGATTCTATGGGGCGTTCTAGCCTCTTTACAAGGCGTAATTCAAAACATACCGCTTTTGTTCGCAGACCGGTTTCTTCTTGGCGTGGTAGAAAGCGTTGTCATGCCTGCTATGCTTGTTTTCATCAGCCACTGGTTTACCAACCGTGAACGGTCGCGTGCAAACACATTTCTAATTCTCGGCAATCCGATAACCGTATTGTGGATGTCAGTCATTTCCGGATATCTGGTGCAGTGGTTTCACTGGCAGGGAATGTTTATCCTAGAGGGAATTCCTTCTATCATTTGGGCGTTCGTCTGGTGGGCATTAGTAAGCGATAGACCCAAAAATGCAAACTGGCTGACCAAGGGTGAACAAGATGCTGTGATAAGTGCACTCGCCGAAGAACAAAAAGGTCTCAAACAGATAAAAAACTATCGAGAGGCCTTTTCGTCTCGTCCAGTTGTATTATTAGCGCTTCAGTACTTCTTTTGGAGTATAGGGGTATATGGTTTTGTGCTGTGGTTGCCATCCATGATAAAATCAGCGTCTCACCTTGGAATTATTAGCACTGGTTGGTTGTCGTCTATACCATATTTGCTCGCGACAATCCTGATGATTGGGAGTTCGTTTCTGTCCGACCGCCGACCTTCAAGCCGTAAGACACATGTCTGGGTATCATTGCTGATTGGGGCCATCGCTTTCTATGCTTCATATCTTCTCGGATCCGGTCATTTCATATGGTCATTTATCTTGCTTGTAATTGCCGGCGGTACCATGTATGCGCCGTATGGGCCCTTTTTCGCCATTATTCCTGATATTTTACCGAGCAATGTTGCGGGAGCGGCGATGGCTTTAATCAATGGCATGGGTGCACTTGGATCCTTTGTGGGGTCCTATTTCGTCGGATACTTGAACAGCACAACCAACAGTCCCAATGCATCGTATGCATTTATGGCGCTTTCCCTCGTAGCTTCGGTGGTATTGACGATGGTCGTGCGTGTTCGTAAAGAGAACTTTGATACGACATCGAAACATGGATATGTAATACAATGAAGATTCAACTAGCGTTAGATAGGTTAACCGTTGCCGAGGCCGTTACAATGGCCTCGGTTGCCGCTCCCTACGTTGATTGGATAGAGGTCGGAACATCATTGATTAAGGAGTTCGGGATGGCCAGTATTTCGGAGCTGCGGCGGGCATTTCCGAAATATATCATCGTGGCGGATATGAAAACATTCGATAACGCTGTATATGAAATGGAGATGTGTTTTAGCTCCGGTGCCAATGTTGCTACGGTTATGGCTGCGGCACCGAAAGCAACCGTTGTTGCATGCAAGGATGTTGCGGACAAATTTGGAGGCCACATCATGGTGGATCTCCTTGCCACTGACAGAAAAAAGCGTGAGCAGTTGCATGATATTCAAGATGTTACATGGTGTTATCATGTGAGTAAAGATCAACAAGAGTTTGGCGGACAAACCGCACGCGCCGTGGAAGTTTACCAGCACCCAATCGGGGTCCAAGTTGCTGTTGCTGGGGGTATCGCTTTGGACATGATTCCAAGTCTCAAAATGAAAGCAGTGAACGTGGTCATCGTCGGATCGGCCATTTTAAAGACTTCGGATCCGGCTGCTGCTGCCAAAGCGTTTTATGAAGCGGTTCATTAGTAGGCAGAGTATCGATCATCTATTTATGGTAAAAAGGGGTAGATTTCATGTCAGTTCTTGCACAAATTGTCAGCGAGATAAACGGCGTGCTTGAACAAATTGACGAAGCGGGGATCCTCAAGTTGGCTTATTCTCTCACGATGGCAAAGCGTATTTTTGTCGTCGGCGAAGGTCGCTCTGGGCTGATGGCCAAAGCATTTGCGATGCGTCTGATGCATCTCGGTGCCGCCGTGTATGTTGTGGGGGAGACCATTACACCTGCTCTTGCCAAAGAGGATTTATTGATCGGCGTATCGGGATCCGGTAAGACGGAAATGGTGGTTCGATTCACGCAAAAGGCAATGGAGATTGGCGCCGCAACGTATGCAATCACGACGAACAGTTCATCTCCGTTGGCCGGGGCAGCCATGCATGTCCTCGTCGTTCCTGCAGCTACTAAGCACCGAAATCAAGGTGAAAAAGAAACTATTCAACCGCTCGGGTCGCAATTTGACCAGGCAGTACACATAACCCTCGATGCTGTATGCCTGCTGTACGCAAATCTTCGCCAGGAGGACAGTCAAATCGTTCTTGGACGTCACAGTAATCTAGAATAGAGACGGATTTGTTTAATCGCCCCTTGCTGAATGGCGCGGTCAACAATACTCCTCATTCCCTGAGTTTGTTTAGAAAACGACTTTTAAATGTCTGGGGTAACGATTTTGATCTTGTCACTCATCATATATGCCTCCATCATCTTTTTATCATGTCAAAGGAACATATGCCATATACGAGTGGTAAATAAAATAAAAGCCCGAACAGTAGACGTTCGGGAAATTCATTTGTTTTTATGGTGCGCCCGAAGGGAATCGAACCCCTACCTCAGGCTCCGGAGGCCTACGTCCTATCCATTGGACCACGGGCGCATACATATTACACATGCTTTGTTATTATACACACATACCCTACTAAGCGCAACAGGGATTATGCTTGTGCCGGACGGTTGCCGCGATCCAATGGCTGCACGCGTTACTGACACAACGTTTGTACTTGCTTGCGATGTTGTAAATCCGCTGTACGGGCCAAATGGCGCTTCAAGCAATATGGTCAAGCAACTTGATGAGGCATTACGCCATTATGTTGATATTGCGTGTTTTTTACGTCTTACCTGGAGGCGGGCAGGATCTCGGTGACGTTACTTAAATAGTCCTAGACAGGCCTAGTGAAGAAGTCTTTGCCGCGCAGAACATCTTGTCACGAACACGGTTCCATGATACTGTCAAAGTAATATCGAGAAAGAGGCTGACCTGTAAAGGATGGCAGTAGGAGGGAATCGCGTGGGTTGGCGTGGAGCGGTTGTCAGTTTATTTTTGATAGCAGGCATTGCTGGTGGAGCTTATGCAGCTTATAATCCTAACGTTATGGCAGTCGGCGAGAGTTTATTGCATTCATCAGCACATAAAGTGCAAGACGTAGTAGGGGTTATTCCGACGACAGGTAAAAAGTCAAGTGGGCGTAGCACAATGAGTTCTTCGCAGTCAGGATCAGGTAGTGGAACGACTCAAGTAACACAGGTTGCTGTGACTACGAACAATGCACCGCCGCTTAACCCGGTGGTCATTGATGGTGTCCACTTACCCTATAATCCTTACCAACCCTCTGATGGGGCCTATCCTGTCTTGACGAACAATGAGCATGTATGGATTGACGTGAGCATTAGCCAACAGTTAGTGTACATATTTAATGGAAACCATTTGCTGTATACGATGATAACCTCAACCGGTATCGATACCAACCCCAATACGAGCACACCATTAGGCGTATACCATGTGCAACCGTACAGTGGTACTTGGTTTTATGCCGCTCAGTATCAAGAAGGTGCACAGTATTGGGTATCGTGGCTAGATAATGGTGTATTTTTATTTCACAGCGTTCCGGAAGACGTAAATCACAAGTTACTTGTTAATATCGCTGCTGAACTGGGCCATCCAGCCTCACATGGGTGCTTCCATTTGACGATACCCGATGCCAAATGGATCTATGACAATATCAACACAGGTACGACTGTAGTTGTAGAACAAGCACCAGTCAAATTGCTCGGTAAAACCATCTATAAACCTAGCGCTGATCAGCAAGCAGCCATTGCGGCATCTGTCGCAGCGAACCAAACGGCTAGCACAAACAGTAGCAGTTCGGCAAGTTAATGTTCGTTACGAAATACAAAGAGGCAGGGCCCTAACCGTACCGTGGAAAAGGGCTTTGCCTCTTACTTGTCTATTGGCTGTGGGCTCTACGTTTTAGTTGCGGCTGGCTTGTGAGATCGTTTCATGACGTGCACGCGTTGCCGCAAACAAGGACGTAAAGATATCATCACCTCCGGCTTGAAGTACGGTAAGGCCTGCTGATGTAACACCACCTGGCAGGGCCACTTGTGCTAAAATGTCTTCTAGGCTCCATGCACCGTGCGTAAGCAATTGTCCCACGCCTGCTGCCATGGATTGTACAAGATAGAGAGCCATTGTCGCGGACAATCCTTCCTTTTCCGCTGCTTTAGCTAATCGAAGGAGCCAATCAGCTAAAAAGGCTGGTCCACAACTCGTCAGGTCTGAACAGATACGAATGTCTCCTTCGTTGATAACAAACGGTGTACCAATGGGTGTGAGCCATTCAAGCATGTCCGTTTGCTGTGTAGGTGTGAATCGTGACCCAAACATTACTAACTGAATTCCGGCCAACGCATACTGCGTGATGCTAGGAATCAGCTTGATTACATAACTCGGAAGCGTTTCTTCGAGCTCTTCTAATGTGATGGCACTAACGGTTGTCAATAGATATTGTTGTTGTGACATACTGGTCGCAAGGCTGGGCAAGATATCCCATGTATCCTTAGCTTTTAAGCATAGGAAAATAACATCAGATGAAGAGACCAATGAGTTCAGATCATGCTCGATGATGATTTTATGAGGATTTTCTTCATATAACGAGCGTGCTTTATCTAAGCTTCTGTTGAAAATGTGAATGGGCTGTGGGTCGCCAGTTTGCGTCCAGGCACGAGCGAGCATGCCTCCCATGTGCCCGGTCCCAATGATTCCGATGCGCACGGCGTTTCCCCCTGAATAGTGATGATGTCTTACGTCCCTTCCATCATATGCGAAAGAAAACATCATATTGCCAAAATATCAGGTGGGATGTATCATATATCCGTGGCGGGACGAAATGGGTTCCACCGGGACGTATTGAGTCCCTCTGATTCACCGCTGGTGAATCGTGATGGAAAGAGGGGCGTGTGATGGACTCCTTAGTAGTGGGTCAGCGCCTTGTCCCTGAATTGGCAGACAAGTTGCGTGCGCGGTATCGCGTATTGCAGCGAATTTTTTTGCACCAGCCGATCGGAAGGCGCAGCCTGGCAACGGTGCTTGGAACCACAGAACGCATTTTGCGCGCTGATGTGGAGCTTCTTAAGCAACAGGGCCTACTTGATGTAGGGCCTATTGGCATGTCGTTGACCGAAGCTGGAGTAGCCGTCATCGCAGACCTTGACGACGTGATTCGATGCCTTGACGGGCGACAAGAGCTTGAGCGCATGCTCAGTTCTACCTTGGGCATTGGACGCGTGATCGTTGTTCCTGGTGATAGTCAGGATGACGAAGTTGTCATGCGCGATATCGGTTATGGTGCGGGGCGAGTACTTAGTGAGTATATAAAGCCTCCTTGCACTGTGGCTGTCACAGGCGGTTCCTCGATGGCGATGGTAGCGGATATGTTGCCAAAAAGTACGCAACAACTTGCTATTGAAGTGCTTCCGGCACGTGGCGGACTTGGTGAACGTGTGGAACTTTTGGCGAACACCATTGCATCGCAGATCGCGTTTAAGCTCGGAGGAACCTATCGTATGTTTCATGTGCCGGAGCTTTTAAGCCGAACAACGGCCGAACGCCTGTCTATGGAACCCATGATTCAAGAAATCGTAAATCGCATACGAAGTGCCGACATTGTCTTGCACGGTATCGGGGATGCGCTAACGATGGCGCGCAGGCGCCGATTGGATGATCAAACGATCACTGACTTGCGCCAGCAAAAAGCTGTGGCGGAGGCATTTGGTTATTATTTTGATGCGCAAGGCAACATTGTGCATGTCATGAACACCGTCGGACTTCATTTGGGGGATCTGCCGCACATTGGTACGGTGATCGGTGTAGCTGGTGGACGTGCTAAGGCCAGTGCCATCACAGCTGCATCGCGAGCATACAAGATGGATGCGTTGATCACTGATGAAGGTGCTGCACGGGAGATTGTACATTCAGAAGGGATGATTTCGACATGGCAACCAAAGTAGGAATTAATGGATTTGGCCGTATAGGACGTAACGTATTTCGCGCAGCATTTGCTC
>DAHWJX010000170.1:0-11838 GCA_027343965.1 Caryophanales bacterium
TTGGTATAACTGCCACAATTGCTGTGCTAAAGAAAAACCTTCCATGATCACATGGACGGTTCTTTGTCATGCTCGTTTTCAATTTAACACTGCGCAGCAACTAATTTCACTGGAAATGTTGACAAGCTATTAGCTGGTTTAGTTCAACCTTTACTTGATTATATTCGCTTCAGTTAAGCGCTTTTTAAAGCCTCTTTGGTCAGTCGAATAACCAATTGCTTCGTAGAATTTATGCGATGGTTCCCGTTTGCTTTCAGATACAAGGATGACATACTTGCAGTGGTATTTTTGTCCAAAATATTCAAGTGCCTGCATCAGCAACTTCCCTATACCCTGTCCTTGATATTTGGGTAAAACAACCACATTCTCTATCAGCATAAAAGGATTGCAATCACCAACCAAATCGTAACAAACAATCCCCATTGATGTGCCAATAACTTCATTCCCGTCACAGGCCACTACCACATAATAGTGCGGAGTATTGGATATTATCTCAATCTGTTTTTTCATGGCTATCAAATCGGATTGTTTACCAACAAAATCCACGAACAATTCTGACAGTCCAGCAACGTCATTGGTATCTGCTTTTCTCACCGTAATGTGTTTCATCGTACGCCTCCTGTTCTTAGATTCAATATCATATTTCCACATTATGAATCCCTTACGGAACGTTCCTGCCCGTTCGCCCCGTAAAGTAATGGGTAAAAGTTTGCATAAACATACATTACACCTACACATTTCGCGCCGATCACTCATCATATAAATGCCTTCTCGACCGCTTGCTCCAGTCCTCGGGCGAGCGGTGACGCTTCCCATACCGGATGTGCTTTTTTATTGCTCACCATTCCACTCGAGTTTTATCTTTCCAGATCATTTCAAGAGCCGTTTTAATTTTACGCTTCTCAAACGGACAAGGGCGTTTGCCCGTTCTCATCCGATACAAGGGACAGTGATTCCCTTGACAGGCTGGGCGATAAAAGCAAGTACGACAGACAGGGTCAGTGTCGTCGCCCGAACTAACCCATAGGGCGAATTTATCATAGTCTAACGCGATATGGCCATCTTCGTACAAACGGCCAACCTTATTAAACTCTTCCTCAAAAGCGCAGGTGCACTTATATAATTGACCATCTGATCCTATGACCAGAGAGTGCGGTTTTGCAGCATAACATACAGACCCCCCTGGCAGCATCGAGTTCTCGATAATTGATGCCATTGCAACACCGTGATCTAATCCTAGCTTGGTAAACTCCCATATCTTTAAATTCGCAGTCCTTTGGGTGCATACAGGCAATTGATCGTCGTGCGGACCACCCCAGCGCCCTACAGGTCTAAATAGTAATTGAAACCTTTCATCCCCTTGAAAAGGCTCAGCGAGAAGGTTCACAAGTTCCTGTACAGCCTGTAGCGTATTTTGATCAAAATTAACCCGAATATAAACCTCAAACTGTCCGTCAACATATCTGGCGTTTTTTAAATTGTTAAAAATACGTTCAAATGTGCCACCACCACCACGCAGAGCTCGCCTTTGATCGTGAATGACTGCAGGACCATCAATTGTCACCATAAACCGGCTGATTTGCCATTTAACCAACTGAGGAAACAGTTCTTCAGTTAAATCATATCCATTTGTCGCAATATCCGCAGTATAGTCTGCGTCGTATTTTGCGACGGATTCTAAAAAGGACTCAGACAATTCCTTAATAATCTCAGGGGCAAGAAGTGGTTCTCCACCAAACCAACTGATTGAGGCACTCCGTAAAAAGCGCGCCTTATCATGCACAAATTGTTTAAGTCCGTTAATCACAGGTCGTGTCATTTTGCCGCGAGGAAAGGTCTGATAACAATAGGTACATCCAAAATTACAAGCTTCGGTGGGCATGACAATCAGATGCATCATATCCGTACGGTGCTGAGACTGATGAAGAAGCTTGGCACGTTGCAACTCATCTACTTGTTCGGGTACAAGAATTCCTGACGTCTTCAGATACTCCACTACTTCAGATTTCTGATCAATAATGCCTTCTTTCAATGCCGCTACAACTTCTGGCTGTTCTTCTTTAGTAAAAGCTAAAATAGCACCAGTGTAACTATTGTACAAAACGAGATCCTGAGTCTCAGTATAGGTTTGTGCATTAAAACGAGACGCCACCCATCTCGTTGGTTCCACTATGTAGTCCCCCTTTTAATCTTCAAAAAATAAACTAAATACCCTATAAAATTCTTGTCATCTGGGATGGAGTAGTCTCTTGATATCGTCAAATACCACCTTGGCCACTTGTTCATCAAGATGAGGATTTTTAGGTGAGAATAATACAGACGTCAGAAGCCCCGTAATTTGTCGTATAACCACGTTTGCGTGGTCACCAGAAAGTCCATATATCTCAAGAACAGACCTGAGTTGCCCCTGTACTAGTGCAACTGGATTCACATCCCCCATTAAATCTCGCTGGAGTTGCGACTCAATCAGAACAAGAAGAACGAGTTCACAATTTTCCCGTACAAAGCTTAATCTCCTCTGAATAAATGACCAAAGCACCATCTCTATGGAGAGTTGCGAATACTCTTTTGACAATCCATTTTCAGATTGGAAGACATCAACAACGGGACGAATTGCCTCTAAAAACACATCTCTCTTATGGGGGAAATATCTGAAGAGGGTCATTTCGGAAATATCAGCAGTCTTGGCAATCAGGGCCGTAGAAGTTGCTTTGTAGCCTCGCTCCGTAAACAATCGTCGAGCGCAATCGATCACATGCTGTTTTCGCTCGTCGAGACTCATATCTGTTTTCCTCACAGTGTTCGCCTCATCTTTGTCATACTGCGCGACGTAAGTGGAACTTAATACCCTACAAATATATATTAGTTAGCACTAACTAACTTTGTCAAGTATGGCTTCAACTGTGATTCCAATGAACTCCCTGCATTGAATTCCACCTCGAGAATGTTGCTCAACAATTGGAGTTTTGTCTGTGGTTGTATGATTCGATCGCCCATGATCCGCAATATCCTTGAAGACAATGTGGGATACTGGACTAACAGATCATTAGACTGATAATAACGAATTGAAAACAGCACACAGGGTGTTAAAGCTTGTGCTAAAATTGGATATGGGCCGTCAAGCAGTCTGGGAGTTTAATGAAGAGCTTTCTCGCCAATTTGAAAGGTGTGTTTAAATGAACCGTTTAGAAGAAATTTTGGCTTATAATCAACTCTTTGTCGAAAATAAAGAATATGAACAATACCAGACCTCCAAGTTCCCCGACAAGAAACTGGTCATCTTATCTTGCATGGATACGCGACTCACGGACTTATTGCCTCGTGCGATGAATTTGAAAAATGGCGATGCGAAATTTGTGAAAAACGCCGGAGCAGTCGTGTCCCACCCTTTTGGTAGCATTATGCGCAGCATCTTGATCGCGGTTTATGATCTCGGTGCTGAAGAGGTTTGTGTAATTGGTCATTACGGATGCGGAATGACCAATCTCGATCCAGAAGTAGCCATTCAAAAGATGATAAACAGCGGCATTTCCCATGACACAATTAAAACGTTGGAATTTGCCGGTGTAAATTTGAACGAGTGGTTGCAACGAATCGAATCGATTCCAGTCAGCGTTCGCCAAAGTGTGCAAATGATCAAAAGCCATCCCTTGATGCCAAAGAATCTTCTGGTTCACGGGCTCGTCATCGATCCGGAAACAGGGAAATTGGATGTCGTAGTCAATGGTTATGGCATGTGTTCAGCACCATTTTAGAAGTATTTGTGAGTAATGCTAAGCATAAAACGCAAGGGTTTAGATTCCATGTGTAGCAGCAACGTCAATGAGGCGTTGTATTTTATAAGCCGTACGAAAATCAGGTTGTACGGGAGTCTTTGTTTCAACTGCATGTAAAAAATGATTGAGTTGAATGACAAATGGATCCGATGAGATGCTTGGTTCTTCAGAGATTTCTAAAAGATCATCTGTCTGGTTTGATTGATACCAAGTTATATGGAAATTTTGCGCATCACGAAGATCAAACGTAGCATAACCGCGAGCTGCTAGTATCTCAATTTGATACGTTCCCGGTCCCACGCGACTATCCAATACAGATAACAAGGCTCCTGAAGCGAAACGTCCCGTCACAATGGCCATGTCATCGTTTGCAGGATAATGGTTTTGTCTTTTAACGAATGTTCCTAAAGTGCCCTGAATTTCCAAAAGCGGACCGCACTGTGATTCTAACATCCACGTTGCCATGTCTATGGAGTGCGATCCAAAATCAGCGAGCGCACCAGATCCAGCCATAGCATCGCGCATTCTCCACTCCATACCAATCGCTTCATCGGCTAATCTAGCTCCCGTACATATCTCTCGATAGGCAAAAACAGTTCCCAAGTTGCCATTGTTAATAAACTGATATAAACGTGATATACCCCTGCGGTAACGGTTTACAAACCCAATCATGTGAACTACTTTTGCCCTCTCTACCTCCTCCACCATGCGATAAGCACCTTCTTTTATGTCGGATGCTGGTTTTTCACAAAGTATCGCCAATCCTCTTTGCGCAGCCAAGCTCACGTATTGGACATGAAATTGATTAGGGACTGCAATAATCACCGCATCCAAATCCCGACGCAAGAATTCTTCAATGCTAGTTGCGCACACCACGGAAGTTGCATCCTTTATAAAGTGCTGCGCATTCGTCTGATCTTCATCAAAAACGGCATCCAATACACAGCGTTCAGACAGCGCATGAATAGCAGACAGATGATTAGCTGCAATACCCCCACAGCCAATAAGCCCCAACTTTATCATTGTCTCGTCTCCTTTGCTTCATCGCCATAGACCAGATGGCCTCTCTGAAATACTTGTAACACCTGTGTGCCACTTTCCCTTCTGCGAAGTACCACTAAATCAGCAGGTGCGCCAGACATCAATCCATTCGCGTTCTCCATCTGCATGTAGGCGGCGGGTCGCACGGATGCCATATCCCAAGCTTCAGAAAGCGTTACCAAGTCCCGGTTAACTAAGTAATTGATACCGTAGATCAAAGGCGAAACCGAACCTGCCAAAAGTTCCGGGTGCCAAGTCAGAGACAGTCTGCGATCAGCCGTTAACGTCACATCACCACCTATGTGTGTATGATAGATTCCCGGTTCCATCCCTGACAGATAAACAGCATCACTGATCAACAACATTTTGTTTTGCTTCACTTTCTTGATCACCCGCAGCACGGAGTCGGGCAAATGAAATCCGTCAACGACCACCGATGCAAACAGTTGATCATTAGCCAACTGATCCCAGATGTAATTTGGGTGACGAGGCAACACAGCATGGGCACCATTGCCTAGATGCGTTGATAAAGAAGCACCCGCTGCAACGGCCTCTGCGATTTGCTCAGTGGATGCTGCGGTATGCCCAATAGCAACGTGTACCCCAATTTCCACGCAGCGGGCGATGAACGCTGCTGCATTAGACCATTCAGGAGATACTGTAATCAATTGAATCATACCGTTCGCGGCGTCTTGAAACCGCTGAAACAATGACCAGTCAGGCGCTTTGACAAAACGACGGTCGTGTGCACCACGTGGCCCATCAATAGGGGATACAAAAGGTCCTTCCAAGTGTATACCTCGCACAGCATGCGCGACCGTAGTATCTGCTTGACAGGCCTGGGACAAAACCTTGAGCAATTGGATGGTCACTTCATCCGAATTCGAAATTATCGTAGGGAAGTAGGATGTAACCCCTTGTTCCCACAAAGCTTTTGTGACTTCGGCCGCTGTCTGTATCCGCATAGGATACGCATTGAAATCCCAACCTTTAAAACCGTTTACTTGGAGATCCACGAGTCCCGGACCTACAAATATCTGATCATCTTGCAACTGATGGTCTCGATCAAAATTTATCTCAGCAATTTTTCCAGCTTGTATCCGAATAAAAACATATTGCCCCGTTTGATAGTGATGACCTGTGATGATTCGATCAGGACATGAAGTCATTGTTGATTCCCCCGTACGCTAAACGATCCAAAAACAACGTGCAGTCTGGATGCTGTCGTAAAATGGAAGCGGGGCAATCTTCTGAGATCGGTCCTGTTAACGTTCGACTTACAGCAAAGTGTTTATTCTTGCCACTAACTAGGCAATACAGATGTTGTGCTGACAGTAACGCAGGAATAGTTAATGTCACTGCCTGCTCAGGCACCGATGAAAAATCCATAAAACAACCATCATGTACCTGTTGCATACGAGATGCTACATCCAATGTTACCAATTTCATATACAATGGATCAGTGAAATCTGCGACACCTGGATCATTAAACGCTATGTGTCCATTTTCCCCGATGCCAAGACAGACGATGTCAATCGGCGCTGCACGTAGTAACGAACTATAATGCAAACACTCCTGTTGCGCATCTTTCGACGCATCAATAAGGTGTACAATTCCAGGTTGCACATGATCAAACAACCGTGTGCGCAAATAGTTGGCAAAAGTTCGCGGATCATCTGAAGGAAGCTGTACGTATTCATCCATGTGAAATACAGTCACGCGACTCCAGTCAATGTCCGGCTCATCAGATAAAGCGTCCAGAAACTCATTTTGCGATGGGGCTGCCGCAAAAATCATTCGAACTCGACCGTTTTCCACGAGCAATTTCCGCATCTTAGTGGCAACTTGTATACTAGCCATTCGTCCCACAGCGAAGCGATCTGGGAAAACCGAGACGCGCAATTGATCCACTTGCTGAGATGAACCTGTGTACTCCAAGATGTTTGCCCCCTCTTTCATCATTCAGATCGCACCTTCGAATTCTAAAATCATAGCCAAAGCCATGCCTAAAGCCGAGGAATGAGGTGTATGTGAAAAGATAAAATGTGATGTCTCGTACGGATAATGCAGGGATTTATCCTTCACAGTATCAAGCACGGCACCTCTGAACGATGTGAAATGGTTAAAGGGACTATCAATGACGATATATTCCGGATTCAAAAGGTGAATGACAATTGCCATTGCCGTACCAAGATATTCTCCGGTTTCGTGCAGTATGGCAAAACCAGCATCACTACGCCCCAGATCCTCCCGAGGTAGTGTCCCACGAAACTTTGCCTGCACCACAGGCAAACTGATTAAAGATTCAAGACATCCCCTTTGACCGCAGTTGCAAAATGGCCCATCTGGCACTACGACCAAGTGCCCGAATTCCCCTGCTGTAAATGATGCTCCGTGGACAATGTCATGACCTAAAACAAGCGCACCACCTACTCCCTCATCGATGCGTATATAAAACGTACTATCTACATCGTCAGGAACTACGCGAACCGGAGAAAGCGCAGCGGCTTTTACACGATTGAGTACTCGAATTGGCACCGGTCCAAGAAGATGTTGAAGAAGTTCAACGATTCGAACATCGCGCCATCGCAGGTGAGTAGAATAGCGAACGACTCCACTCACGGAGTCTACCATTCCCGGAATTGCAACCCCTATTCCAAGAACGTTTTGATATTTTTGCAACAAAGAAGTGCAGCAACGAGAAATTTCATCTATACAACGCCCCACATTCGTGGCATCAACGGAGATCATAGCAGTTTCTACCATGTTGCCAAAGTAATCAGTAACCACAACATCACAATGTGTATCACGAATCAGGATACCGATCGAATGCCGTGCTTGTGCTACTAGGCTCAATTCAATTCGAGGCCGGCCTACCCCCACTTGATCCAAACCCAATTCGATGATTATGCCCTCTTGAAGCAACTTATCGACAATCATGGAGATTGTGTTTTTACTCAAGCCAAATACATCAGCCATCTCTTTTCGACTGCTGGTCTTACTTTGACGGAGGTAGGATAGGATGCGTTTCTCATTTTGTGCTCGCAATATTGATGTACCCTTGGTCATCGCTGATATTTGGCTAAAAGCCCTTGAAGCGATAATTCCGAACCGTCTCTAGCCGTGCCGCCCGGTGGAACATAGTGCGTTTCCAATGTAAACAAGCCTTTATATCCATCCTCACGCAACGCTGCTATTTGCAAGTCATACGGCACTATGCCACTTCCAATAGGTACACAATGTGGTTCACCAAGGTCATTCATCTGCACATCTTTCAAATGAACGTGTGCTACCGTATGCTTGATTGCCTGATAGCCATTAGGAAACGCATTACGAAGACCATATGCTTCATTTCCTGGATCCCATAATGCTTTAAGCGCAGGAGAATCGATGCTACGCACCATGGCATCCACTTCCGTTGCATAGCCAGCATTGCATGCAGGCTCATTTTCAAGCAGCAGTATAACTTCATGTTGTTCAGCCAGAGCGGCGGCTTGGTACAGATATTGCACGATTTCCGCGGTGTGCTTCTCAGGGTGCCGTTCACGCCAAAACGAAAAAATTCGAATGTATTGTGTATCCAACTGATGGGCTATCTCAATGGCTCTGATAAGTTTTCGAAAGTGTTCTTCTACATTACCCACCTTATCCCCAAACGCATCCCCCGCACGAACAGTACGGTTGACATCGAGTGCGCACTTAAAGATTGGAGACGAGAAACAGGAGACAAATAAACCTCGTCGCTGTACCTCAGTACGAATTCCTAGAATTTCCTCATCAGATAGATCAACCACATTGCGCTCTTCGACAGTGCGGATTTCAATATGTGTCAAGTCATGATCGTTCGCAAAATCAAGCGCTTCCTGTAGATGGGGTGACACCTCATCAGTGATAATTCCAAGTCTGGACACAAGAATATCTGCTCACCGTCCCAACAAATCAAACCTAGGATTTTGTTCAAAACAAGTCTGCATAACGGAAATTTGTTGCCGTATCTCCTGAAGAGTGACCTGCAAAGTGTTGCGGTTGAGTAATGCATCATACAGCATGTCATAGTAGGCTTTAGCCATCGTTAAAAAAAGATCACTACCTTGATCTGCATCGATATTCCACTGATCGTCATGCCATGTTAGCCGTTCCGAACAATATGCTGGCGTACCATCTGGTTGTTCTAGAGGGTTTGTTTGTAACAATTGTGGTAAAGTTTCAACTGGGGTAAAATATTTCCATTGTAAAAATGAAGTATTGCCTGTCAAACCGCCGTGCGTACCCTGCACATGATAGACAGATTCTGGATATGCCTCGCAAGACGATATCTCCACATCAATCGTTGGCCGATGATCTCCATACAGCAGTATTTTTACATAGTCCTCCGCATCACCAAAAGAATTGGCACTATCCATGCGGCAAATTACTTGCGGTACTGCATCGTTGCCAAATAGTTGCAGTGCCTGATCTATCGGATGTGGCCCAGTATTTAGCAGATTGCCTCCATTCATTGCCTTAATCGTTTGCCAGTCCCAGCGCCGTGCATATCCGTTGTACGCGATTTTGACTTGAACCACACGACCGAGCACACCGGATTTGATCACCTTTTGAAGTTGCTGAAATGCTGGGGAAAAACGCGATTGTTGATAGACTGCCAATATTTTTCCAGACCGGTTAGCCGCATCAACTAAATCATCAACATCCTTTGTAAAACGGGCCAGGGGTTTTTCGCATAAAACGTTAAATCCATGATGCAAAAATTCCTTACTAACTGGCACATGAAGATGACTTGGCAAGGCGTTGATGACTAGATCAATATCCTTTCGCTGAAAAATTTCACGATAGTCAGCATATGCTGTGCAACCATACTCACTTTGAGCCCGTTGTCTGCGTTCTAGCAACAGATCAGCGACTGCTACCACCTTATACTGCTCTTCCATGTGACCAAGCGAAAATCCGTGAATATCACGACCGCTGCGTCCCTGTCCCAAGATAGCTACTTGCATTTGCCGCATAACGGATGCCCCCTTACCTCTTGAATCGGAAAGATTAACCAATCACCTACAACGTATATCAGTAATTAGTCACTGTCAAGGACTAATTACTGAAAATAAATATACTTTTACATAGACTTTGCTAGCAATCGTACGAGATCATTATCACGATACATAGCGCTGATGCCGTCTAAGCGAAAGCTAGTGATGCCATCATAATTCCTGGCATCAGCCAAATCTGTACTTGCAAAAGACATCTTTAATTCAAAGGGACCGCTTTTCTTATAAGCAATACACTGTCCCTTTTTAAAAACGGCTTCTTCGATAGACTGCTGTATTTCACGTCGTACAGTCTTCGGTGATTTCACCAATGCAGCATGGCGCCCCACCGCCACCTTTGTCTCATAGGTAGTTACATAAGTAAGATCGCGTTGCGCTTCCTGACACGCCGTACGGTCTCCGGAGACAAAGATGACTGGCACATCGTACAGTCCAAAAAGCAAAGCGTCTAATCCAATTTCACCGATCGGTGCACCATTAAGTTCTATCGATTGCCAGTCATTTGCCACCATGGTATGATCTCGCACGGCTTGTCGAGTTCCTGCCATCGCGTGGTACCCTATCAAAAGTGCTCCGTCAAAAGAGTTGTCAATACCGGGAAATCGGTTATCCATGCGGGACGCTCCAAGTACATAGCGCGCTTGTTCGTGTAAATCCTCAACAACAAAGTTAAATCCACGACCATGGGCGTCTTTCACAATAATTTCTTTAGCACCTAGATCTACTAGCTTATCCACCACAGCATTAACCTCAGAAGTAAGTATTCGACGTGTTTCTTCATATAGAATTTCACCTTTTACCAATTGCTCACGCAACACAACGCCTGCAATCCCCTCCATATCAACGCTAGCATAGAATTTCATAGTGTATCTGCCCCGCCCTTCTTAGAGATCGTCGAACCGAGTTTAGTACGCTATCGTCTCATTGTTTGTGTGAATGGCTCTTACCAAAGCCTCGATCAATTGCGGATCTGCATTTAACGATGAAGTTCTCACAAAAGAAATACCGTAGGACGCAGCCAAAGTGGCTGCTTCCTTATCAAGATCATAGAGAACTTCCAAGTGATCTGAAACAAACCCGACCGGACAGCTTAGAATCCCATCATAACCTGCTTTTGCAAGCTCTTTAATCACTAGCAAGATATCAGGACCAAGCCAGGCGTCTTTTGTTCGACCTGCACTTTGCCATACAAATTGCCAATCAGAGATATCAGCACAACGAGCAACTGCCTCGCTAGTCGCAAGCAATTGTGACACATAGGGGTCCTGTTCTTGCACAATGCGTTCTGGCAAACTATGCGCCGAAAACAGCGTTTTAACCATGTGAACACCATCTTGATGAAGTTTGTCAGCACTCTGTCGGACACGGCGACACAGCGCATCTAGATAAGGTTCTTGCATATGCCACGATGAGATGAGGCGCAAAGCACGCAAGCCATACTTTTGTGCCGCTTCGCGTGCCTCCTTCTGATAAGTTCCAACGCTCATCCTGGAATAATGCGGTGCAAGAACGATACCAACAGCTGTTGTGACCCCATCTTTAACCATGGTTCTTACGGTATCATCAATAAATGGTGTACTGTGTTTCATACCTAGGTAGACGCGAAACTTTTTGTCATTTCTGCTGTTTAGGGCTTTTTCAAGTTCTTGTGCTTGATCCTTCGTCACGTTATTGAGCGGAGATAAGCCACCTATGGCATCATAACGGCGAAGTAGATCTTGTAGTTGCTCTGCCGTAGGCGGATAGCCACGGCGAATGTGCGTATAATATGGTTCAATGTCCTCTACCCGAGACGGCGTACCATAAGCCATCAACAAAATACCGATCGTGCCTGCCAACGCCTTACACGCTCCTTTTACCGATCACTGTAAGTATGGACAAACTCCGTAAGGCGTTGTAAAACATCCTCAGACACTTCAGGAAATACACCATGCCCGAGATTAAACACATGACCTTGTAGTTCTTTGCCTTGATCGATG